>JANMSZ010000551.1:0-10221 GCA_031389925.1 Hyphomicrobiales bacterium
TTCCTCGGCGCGGGCGAGCAGGTGCTCGCGCGCCTCGACCAGCAGGTTCTCGGTCGAGGTGGCGCGCGCCTGAAGCGCGTCGAAGCGCATCTGCTGGTTGGACTGCTCGTGGGCGTGACGCTCATTGGCTTCGTCAAGCGCCGCGACCAGCCGCGAACGCTCGATGCTGGCCTCGGTGAAATTGGCTTCGACGTGACGCAGGCGGCCCTGCGCAGCGTTCAGGCTGGCTTCGGTTTCGGTCAGCTTGCGCGACATGCGCGCCGCCTCGGCGCTGGCTTTGTTGAGCGAGGTCTGTTGGGCGCGCTTTTCGTCTTCGGCGGTCAGCAGGCGCTGGCGCGCGGCGTTGAGATCGGACTCGAGCGCAATGATGCGCTTGTCGGCGGCGGCGAGCCGCTCGTCGAGCCGGCGGTTTTCGTCGCGCAGACCCTTATTTTCGCCGGTTTCCTGGGCGAGACGCGATTCCAGTTCGATGATCTGGGCGCGGCGCGCGGCGATGTCGATGGAGATTTCGGCCTTGGTGGTTTCGGTCGAGCGCAGCAGGCTCTGCGTGGTGGCGAGCTCCTGGCGCAGCGTCTTGCATTGCTGGTCGGACGCCGCGGTCTTCTTCTCCATCTCCGCGACTTCGTTGCGCAGCTTGCCGTAGGCGGTGCGGGTATTGGCCAGCACCGTCTGCAGGTTGATCTTTTCGGATTTCTCGGCTTCGAGCGCGCGCAGCGTCTTGCTCAGCGGGTCGACCAGCTTGCCGACCGCGGCCTTGATGGTGTCGAGTTCGCCGATCTTGGCGGTGGCGTCGAGCATCAAATTGCGTAGCGACTCGTTATCGCCACCGATCTGGGCGCCGAGTGCGGAGAACAGCTCCTCGTCGAGTTCGAGCGGATTGTCGGGCAGGAGCGTGACGTTGGTGGCGGGTGTCGGACTCGGCAAGGTTTCTACCGTGCCGGCTTTGCGGGCGAAAAAGCCCCCAAACTTGCTCATCGAGTGATCCTTTAATGCGCCGATCCGCCCGGCCGAAGCGACGCCGAATCACTTGAAAAACCAGTTCTGTTTCAATTTGGAGCGGCTTGGTAAACAGGTGGTTAAGATGGCGGCCATCGGCGCAAAAGGCCGTGCTTTATCAGGCGGTTGTCACATTATCGCTGAACTCATGCCGGTGCAGCGCAGGCCGCGGCGGAAACGGCATTGGCGGCTGCTCTGAGCCGAGAAGTCGCGGGGAAGGGGTTGTGAATAACTGATCCGGCCGGAGGCCCCTGGCTCGACTCGACGCCCGAAGCAGCCCACATATCGAACCCTTATCCAGAATGGAACCCGGGAGAACGTAATGAAAAAACTCGCCATTTTTGCCGCGATGGTCGCGGCCTTCACTTTTGCCAGCCAGAGCGCCGATGCGCATAGCCACCGCCACATCAACAAGAAGCTCAAGGTTGTTGCGATCGGCGTCGGCGCGGCATCGACGGCCACTTTCTTCGCCATCAACGACTGGCGCTGGCACGGTTGGAACAACTCGAGCGGCCTGACGCGTCTTGGCGCCTATGGCGCGACCACGATTGGCTGCGCCGCCGTGTCGCCGATCGTCGGCACCATCGTGCTCCAACGTGCGCTCACCATGCGCGAAGCCCACGTTCTCGTCGGCTCCTGCGTCGTGCCGATCGTCGGCGGCTTGCTGGTCAACGCGGTTTGGAATGCCCATCCGGAATGGGAGCCGGGCAAGCCGATGCACCATCGTCACGGCAAGAAGATGCGCCACCACAAAAAGAAGATGATGTAATCGGCGCCTCGCGCGATATCGCTTTCAATAAAAAACCGCCGGTGCTGGAAACAGCATCGGCGGTTTTGTTTTGGGCGAGCGTTACGCTTTTTTGGCGATGAACAGGCCTTCGCAGAGACGGAAGGTGAGCTCGGGGCCGTCGACGTTTTTCGGCTCCATCGCCGTCACGACGTCGGGCGTCGCCAGCGCCAGCATCGAGCGCAGGAAGGCCTGCATGTCCTTGTCGTGGCGCGCGGCCCAGCTCTTGAACTCCATGTTCTTGTAGATCTGCTCTTCGTGGCCGATCGTGAAGCCCGCGGTCTTGAGCGCGTCGCGCCATTCCTGCATCGGCCAGGCACGCAGATGGCTGGGGTCGCGGAAACGCTCGAAGGCGTTGATGTAGTGGCCGACGTTGCCCTCCGGCACGACATTATCGACCACCGCGAATACGCCGCTCGGCTTGAGTACGCGACGCACCTCGCCGAGGAATTCCGCGATCGAATCAAAGTGATGCGGTGCGATGCGGCAGGTGACCAGATCGAAGCTTTCGTCCTCGAACGGCAGCGCTTCGGCTTTGGCGTAAGTCGTGCGGAGATTGGCGAGACCGCGCTTGGCGGCTTCGCCTTTCACCATGTCGAGCATTTCCTGGGTGATGTCGGTCGCCCAGACGCGCTCGACATGCGGCGCGAAAGTGTAGGCGACATGGCCACCGCCGGTGGCGACGTCGAGCGCGCGCCAGTTCTTCTGCGGCTGCGTGAGATCGACCAGGCGCTGCAGGCTCTTGCCCAGCGCGTGGGGCGTGGAGGTGAGATAGCTTGCGGCGGTCTTGCCGAAGTGTTCTTGGACGAGGGTCTTGTTCATGGGGTGTGTCTTGGGCTGTTTCTTGGGGTTTCCGCCGGGGTTGAAGACCGCGACTATAGCGCAAACCGCGTCCGAGAACATGCCAGCATCTCATAACGCCTCAGCGCGGTCTGCCGCTGGCGTCGTCGTCGTAGCCATGGCGGTTCGAATAGAACACCAGGGCCATCAGGCCGCCGCCCACCACCAGCGAAATCAACACGCCGCCGGCGATCGCCACATAGCCATAGAGCGGAATGGGGTCGCCGCTCATGCGAGAGAAGGTGCTGCCGGCGAACCAAAGCGCCAAGCCGAGAAGCCCGAACAAGCCGATGAGGCCAAAGCCGATTACGATGCGCATGGTCCCCATATAGGGACTATGCCGGCAAACCACTATGGCGGTTTCGCACGCCGGCCTTGCAGATCGACATAGAGAAGCGGCGCCAGGTTTGAGGCCGGGCGCCGCTGCGATTTAACTGACTGACTTCTTTTCGGTCTTATTTCTGCATGCCGCTGCCTGGGGGCGTGGCGGGCCGAGGAGGACTGCTCAGGCCCGAACCGGTAGTCGAACCGATCGTATCCGCGTAGGCAAAGTTCGGCGCCGCCTTCAGTTCGTCCTTGGTGTAGCTGGCGGTGATTTTCTGGATCGAGCTCGAATCCGGCTTGCCGGTAATCTTCAGCGCATCGAACGGAACGGCGACATTCTTCTGGCTGACGCCGAGGAAGCTGCCGACGCTGATCACGGCCGCGCGAATGGCGCCGTCATTGCCGATCAGCACGTCATTGATCTCGCCGATCGAGGCGTTGTCCTGGCCGTACACCGTGGCGCCGATCAGTTTGGAGCCGCGCCAATCGGTGGCCTGCTGTTTCTGTACGAATTTCTCGGCGCTGCCGCTGCGGCTGGTTTGGGGCGTTTGAGCGAACGCCGGCGTCGCCAACGCGACAGCCAATGCCACCGCAGTGAGGCTGAGTTTGAGCATTCTGATTTCTCCTGATGCCGGAATTTCGGGCAGCGCAACGCGCTCACGGAACCGCACCGCATAAAAGAAGAACGCGGGACCGAGGCCCCGCGTTCCAATATGAACAGATGTAAACTGCGGCCGCTTGTCGCTTTAGGCGGTTTCCGCGCCCTTTTTCTTGCCTTTGGGCGGAACTTCGTCGTTGGCGGCATCGCCCGGCATGATCGGGGCTTCGTCGAGCGGGACTCCGCGGCGCAACGTCGAGCGCAAGGCCGCGACTTCGCTCTGCAGGCGCGAATTGTCCTTGCGCGCGGCTTCCAGCGCGCCCTCGACCACCGCGCGTTCCATGCGCTCGCGCTGCAGCGCCGAGTTGAGATCCTCGACGCGCTTTTCGATGTTGGTGCGGCTGACCTGGACGTCGGCTTCGAGATGGCCATTGCGCTCGGTCAGCGCCGCGATCTTTTCGTCGGCGCGGGCGAGCGCGGTCTCGCGGGTCTTGAGCGTTTTGGTGATGGCGTTGTTGCGCTCGGTGAGCGCGGTGCGGGCGGCTTCGAGATCCTTGATCTGGCGTTCGCGCGCTTCGTGCGCGGCTTCGATTTGCGCCAGCCGCTTTTCCGAATTGTTGCGGCCGATGGTGGCTTCCACCGATTTGCGGTCGAAGGCGCGGACTTCCTCGGTGCGGGCCAGCAGGTTCTGCCGGGCTTCGGTCAGCAGCCGTTCGGCGGTCGCAGCGCGCGACTGCAGCGCGTCGAGGCGCATGTTGAGGCTGTTGCGTTCGGCCTGATGCTGTTCCTTGGATTCGTCGAGCGCGGCGCCAAGCCGGCCGCGTTCGGCATAGGCTTCGGCAAAGCTCGCTTCGACCTTGCCGAGCTGGGCGCGGGTCGCGGTCAGTGTGTTCTCGCTCTCGGTGAGACGGCGGGTGAGGCGAGCGGTCTCGTTGAGCGCCTGGTCGACGGCCAATTGCAGCGAGCGCTTCTCGTCTTCGAGCAGCGCCAGCTTTTCCTGCGCGGCCGCGAGTTCGCCTTCGAGTTCGCTGATGCGCTGCTCGCTGACGTCGAACTGGTCCTGCAGGGCGCGGCGGGCTTCTGTGACGAAGCGGCGTTCGGCGGTCTCGTGCGCAAGCTGGCGCTCCAGCTCGGAAATCTGGGTGAGGCGGGCGGAAATGTCGTTCGAGAGTTCGATGCGCGTGCTTTCCAGGCCACGGTTGGCTTCGCGCGACAACTCGAGGTCTTCACGCAGCCGTTCGGATTCGGCTTCGAGCGAGGTGGCCTTGCGTTCGATCTGGTAGAATTCGGTGCGCAGCGTCTCGTAAGCGGCACGGGACTCTTCGAGCATGCCGGTGAGGCCGAGCGTCTGCGACTTTTCCAGTTCGAGCGCGCGCAGCGTCGAGTTGAACGGGGCGACGATCTTCTCGAAGGCTTCCTTGAGTTCGTCGAGTTCGCCGATCTTGCGGCCGGTGTCGCTCAGCAGGTTGCGCAGGGCCTCGTTTTCCTCGCCCATGCGCGAGCCGGCATCGGAAAAACTCTCGACGTTGATGTGGTTGCCGTTGCCGTTACGCGACGGATACTTACTGGCGTCGTCGCCCTTCTTGCCAAACAGGTCCGACAACTTAGCCATGACAACGCCTCCAACCCGGTACTCTGCAACAATGCCCACGAAGGCCACGAAAGCTCAATTAAGATATTATATACCTTTGGCGATTGGAACACTCGTGGCGTGGCGCCGCGCCCGCGGTGGCGCCAGACCGCCAGCATGGTTAATGAGCTAATTCATAGGCAAATGCGCATTTGTCGCGTCATAGTCATCTGAAAGTCACCCATGAAGACGGCTATGACCACACAATGAGCACGGAACCCGGCGATGACGCCGTCACATATACCTACCGGCCGTCGTTCGCGGGCTCGCCCAGGGAGTTCATCTTGACCGACAGCGCCATCGAATGGCGCGCCGGACGGCAGTCCGGCCGTGTGGCCCTCGGGCAGGTGCGCTGCGTGCGTATGTCGTACCGGCCCGCCAATACGCAGTCGCATCGCTTCATCACTGAATTGTGGGCGGACGGCGCACCCAAGCTGCAGATCGTCTCGACGTCATGGAAAAGCATGTTCGATCAGGAGCGGCTCGATAAGCCCTATTCGGCCTTCGTCGCCGAACTGCACCGGCGGCTGACGCAAGCCGGCGCGACGCCCGGGTTCATTCGCGGCAGCAATCCCCTGGTCTATTGGGCGGGGGGCGCCGTATTCGCCACCGTGACGCTCGGCCTTGTGGTGCTGACCGGTCGGGCCCTCCAGTCCGGCTCGACCGGCGGCGCGCTCTTCATTGCGGCCTTTGTCGCGCTGTTCGGCTGGCACGGCGTGAATTTTCTCCGCCGCAACCAGCCGGGCAGTTACCGCGCGGACGCGTTGCCAGCGATGTTGCTGCCGAAAGCCTGAGTCGCCGCCGGCGCGAAGCGTCACCGGATCGAATAATTCCAATGGCCGGTCCACCAGCTCGCATCGCTATGCAGGCGGATGCCGAACAAGCCGATGCCGGCGATAAGAGCGATCACAAATACCGGCATCGGAATTTTTGTCCTCACGGCGAACAGTCCGATGAACATCAGAACGTCGAGCGTAATCTCCATGACCTGCGCCGAGCGCGGCGGATATTCGTTAGCCGTCGTGAGGGTGCGCCACAAAAAATTGCCGATCAAAGTAACGGATAGCAGCCATCCTAAAATGCGAAGGTGCTTGGCGTTTTTTTCCGCGGCGGTCTGCGCATCGCTCATGAGTGTGTGTCCTTTCTACTTTCCATTTCCCTGTGGATTGCGCACCACCAGCACCGAACATTTGGCGTAGCGCACGACGTGGCCGGCATTCGAGCCGAGAAAATAAGTGCGCATCGCCGGACGATGCGAACTCATCACGATCAAATCGGCGTTGATCGCCTTCGCTTGTTCGAGCACCTCGTGATAGATGCCGCCTTGGCGCACCGTCCACGAGACATGCGCGTCGTCGAGCCCGCATTCGCCCGCGATGATGGCGAGCGCTTCCTCGGATGATTTGCGTTGCTGCACGTCGAAATCCGGCGGCACGTATTCCGCCAGCATCACCGGCGTCATCGGCAGTACGTTGATAAGACGTACCGAACCGCCGGAGGTCTTCGCCATCGAGACTGCGGTCGCTATGGCGGGCTTCGCCAAATCGGTGTCGGCAAGGTCGACCGGGACCAGGATCTGTTTGTACATGACAGCGCCCCCTCGTTGCGGTTCGAGGCGCCGATCATGGCATGTTTTTAGGGGCGGCGAGAGTGGGTCAGTTGGTCGCCGCTTCAAGCGATTTTGGCGACACGAAACGCTCCAGCCGCCCGGACTGTGGATGCAGCTTGCTCCAGTCGTCGAAGGCGAAGTCGATGATGACCAGACCCGCGGTCGGTAGCTTTTCGCGCAGACGCTCGCGGGCGTCGATGTCGCCGGACGCAATCAGCATCAGCGCCACTTCGTGCAATCCCGGATTGTGACCGACCACCATCAGCGTATGGGCCGCCGCCGGCGCGTCCTTGATGACGGCGAAAATCGCGTGGGGCGTCGCATCGTATAGTTGATCGGCCGATGCCGCGCCCGGCGCCGGGCGGAAGGCCGAGGCGGTGATTTTCCAGGTTTCCTGGGTGCGCGCGGCCGGCGATATCACCACCCGGTCGGGGACTAGCGCGTGGCTTTTCATGTAGGCGCCGATCTTGGCGGCATCCCTGCGGCCGCGCTCCACCAGCACGCGGGCGCGGTCTTCCATGCCCAGTTCGGAGGGCTCGGCCTTGGCGTGACGGAACAGGATCAGGCGGCGCATGGTGCGTTATAAGGTGTCCGGCCGCGCCGTGGCCAGCGCGGCGTAAATTAGCTAACAGGAACTCATGAGCGACAGCGATCCCACCGCGGCAGGCTGGTACGAGGCGACACGGGTGCCAAGCCCTGAGCGCCCGCGGCTGAATTTCGATCTCGATGTCGACGTTTGTGTGGTCGGGGCGGGGCTCGCCGGCCTGACGGTGGCGCGCGAGGTCGCGCTGCGCGGCTGGTCGGTGGCGGTGCTTGAGGCGGCCCATGTCGGCTGGGCGGCGTCGGGCCGCAATACCGGGTTCGTGCTGCCGGGTTTCGGCGCGGGCACCGACGACATCGTCGAGCGCGTCGGGCTCGATCACGCCAAACAGCTCTGGGCGCTGTCGGAGCAGGGCCTTGAATATGTTCGCCGCACCATCGCCGAAAATGAATTGCCGGGTGTCGATCCGGTGCCGGGCTGGCTGCACGTTTCCAAGACCGACAATGCCGATGGGCTTCGCACCTTCGTCGAGCGCCTGCGCTGGATCGGCGGCGACGTGGAAGTCTGGCCAACGGAGCGCGTGCGCGAAGCGCTGCCGAATCCGCGTTACTTCAACGCCGTGCATTATCGCAGCGCGTTCCATATCCATCCGCTCAACTATGCGCTCGGCCTCGCGGCTCTCGTGGAGAAGGCCGGCGCGCGCATCTTCGAAGGCACGCCGGCGGTGACGCTGGACGCCGCCGGCGTGCGCAAACGCATCGGCACGCCGAGCGGCATGGTGCGGGCAGGGCACGTCGTGCTTGCGGGCAATATCCATCTCGGCGCTTTGATGCCGCGGCTGGCGGCGACGCTGTTGCCGGTCAGCACGTATGTGATGGTGACGGAGCCGATCGCAGGATTGCAGGACATCGTGCGGTATCGCGGCGCGGTGAGCGATACCAATCGTGCCGACAATCATTATCGTATCGTTGGTGGGGCAAATTCTGGCGGAGAAAGATTGCAGTGGTCCGGCCGCATGCGTGCCTGGCAGGCCAAGCCGCGCTGGATCGGGCGGGGGCTCGCCGCCGACATCCGGCGCAACTTCCCCGCGCTCGGCAAGATCGAAATCGCACATCTGTGGCGCGGCACGCTCGGGCGCACCATCCATCGCATGCCGCAGATCGGCGAGATCGAACGCGGCGTCTGGCTGGCGAGCGGTTTCGGCGGCCACGGCCTCAATACCTCGGCGATGGGGGGCGAACTGGTCGCGCGCGGGATGGTCGATACCGATCAGACCTGGCGGCTGTTTGCGCCTTACGAATTGGTCTGGGCCGGCGGCCTGCTCGGCAGCGTGCTGGCGCAGGGCATCTATTGGGGATCGAGGCCGATCGAGCGCGTTGGTCACGGCCTGGCGCGATACCGCGAGCGGGCCCGCAATCGCCGCCAGCAACGGCTCGCCCGCAAGGCGCAGGGCCAGACCCTGCCGCCCCCCGAAAGTTCCCCGCCGGAACCGGATCGCACCGCCGCGGAGTGAACTTTTAATCCCGCGTAAGCGTTGTGAAACCGTTGATTGCTACGGTCGCGCTAATTTGCGACAGGAAGTGGGTCGACAGTCGGCAAGGGCGAGGATTCGGGATGCGATGGTTACCGGCCGCAGTGGCTGCATTACTCACGACGCTGATATCGCCCGCGACGGCGCAGACCAGGCTGACGGAGTCACAATCCGACTGGACCGTCACGCTCGGTGTCGAAGGCCGCGTGGTGCCCGGGTACGAAGGCTCGCGCAACGTGATGTTGCGCCCTTTCCCGATGTTCGACGTCCGCCGCGCCGGCAAGCCGGCGCGCTTCCGCAGCCCGCGCGACGGCTTCAGCTTCGGCATTCTCGACTACGGCCGTTTCATCGCGGGGCCGACCACCAAGGTCCGGTTCGCGCGCAACGAAGGCAGCGACAGCAATCTGCGCGGCCTCGGCGACGTCGGCTGGACTTTCGAGGCCGGCGCCTTCGCGGAATATTGGGCGACCGACTGGCTGCGTACCCGGGTCGAGCTGCGCCAGGGCTTCGGCGGTCATCATGGCCTGGTGTCGGACGTCACCGCCGACTTCGTGGTGCCGGTTTCGCCGCAGCTCACTCTGTCTGCCGGCCCGCGCATGACGCTGGCGACCTCGGCCTACACCAACCCCTATTTCAGCATCACGCCGGCGCAATCGCTGGCGTCCGGCTTGCCGGTTTACAACGCCCGCGGCGGGGTTCATTCGGTCGGCGCCGGCGCGCAGGCACGCTACGAATGGTCGCGGAAATGGGCGGCGCATATGTTTATTGAATACGAGCGGCTGACCGGCGATGCCGCCAACGCGCCGCTTGTTGTCGCCTATGGCAAGCGCGATCAAATTCAATTGGGGCTTGGCGCTACCTATTCGTTTGACATGAAGCCGCTGTGGTAGTTGAACGTCGCCTGACCCACGCTGCCGGCTGAGATTTCAATCCATGCGCATAATTCTGATGTTTGCCGCCGCGCTGCTGCTGGCCGGCTGCGCCAATTCGCCGATCGGTTTGTCGGGTTCGAGCAGCCCGGCCGCCCGCCCCAAAACCATCGTCGTCACCGATTTCGTGTTCGGCGACGGGGTCACCGCGATCGACCGCACCTATACCGCGCGGCTGGAGCGCAAGATCGGCAGCTTCCCGCCCCACGAGCGCAAGCCGCGCACCCTCGAGCGGGTCAACGAGGAAATCGTCGCCAGCATCGTCGCGACGCTGCGCGGTGCCGGCCTCGATGCGCAGCCCGGCGGCGCGGACGGCGTGGCGCTCGGCGAGGGCATGGTGCTGGTGAGTGGGACATTGCGCAGCACAGAGCCTGCGCCCAGTGACACCAAAAAGCCGAAGCCCGTGAGCGATCAGATCGGCTTCGGCACCGGACGG
>JANMSZ010000026.1:0-2766 GCA_031389925.1 Hyphomicrobiales bacterium
CAAGCGGTCGTAGGACGCCGCCAGCCCGAGCCAGGCTTCGGCGTTGCGCGGATTGCGTTCGGCGGCGCGGCTGAAATGCCTCGCCGCGGCGTCGAATGTGCCGGCGCGGTATTGCTGCTTGCCCACAGCGACATCGTCTTCAGCCTGCCCGCGCGGCGTCACCGAGCCGGTGGGCTCGGTATCCGGCGCCAATGGATTGGGGTTGGGATTGGGGTTGGCATTCGCTTGCGCGCTGGCGTGGGCGTTCGCGCCGGGGGCGGCCGCAAAGCCGAAAGGGCGCGACGGGGAGTCGGTGGTGTTGCAGCCGGCGAGCGATAGAGCGGCTGCGGCGATCAGCAGCACTTTGGCCATTGCTTTGGCCATTGCTTGGGCGATTCCAGTACGCATGACCAGACCTGGCGAAAAGCCCCGGAAATGGGACGAAAGCCACGCTAGGCGAGCTTGGTTAACAAGAGATTGCTTGGTTGCCCGGGCCGGGCCATTGCGGCAACATGCCGGAAAATAAGCCGACCGTGCCCAAGCGCGGCGGCCATAAAAGCCTCAGGGAGAGTTCGCCGATGTCCAAACCGCGCATCAGCTACGTCGACCCGGCCACCGTCACCGACCCGGCCATGCTCGCCGAGTTCGAGCGCTGCGCCCGAGAAGGCACGCCGCGGCCGGAAAGCCAGGCTATCCGCGCCCACGTGCCGGCCACCTTCTGGTCGTTCGCCAACACCTGGGAGACCGTGTTCAGGAACGGCGTCGCCGAGCACGCCATCAAGGAGCTGTGCCGTGTCTATGTCTCGCGCTCGGTGCTGTGCGAGTTCTGCGGCAACCAGCGCTCGATCAAGGCCGCCAAGTCCGGGCTGAAGGAAGACGACTATTCGGATTTGATCAATTTCGAGTCGTCGACGCGCTACGACGACCGCCAGAAGGCGGCGCTCGCTTATGCCGAGACGATCACCTGGGATCTGCCGGCCGGCGACGAATTGTGGACGCGGCTGCACAAGCATTACAGCGAGCCCGAGTTGGTCGAGATCGGCTATTTCGTCGCTATCACCATGGGTCAGCAGCGCTGGCTGCGCACGCTGAACATCGAGCACCACCAGATCCTCGCCGGCACCGACGGTTCGATGGCGCCGGGCTTCGAGACGGAAGACGCGCTCAAGCAATCGAAGATGGCGCAAGACTACTGGGCCAAAATAAACGCGAAACCTTCAACACAGGCAGCCGAGTGACCCAACAACAGACCGCGACCACCACCGCACCTTCCCGGGCCGCGAGCGGCGCCGAGCCCCGCATCCGCGTGCGCGGCCTGGGCAAGCACTACGGCGCGCTCGAAGTGTTCAAGAACATCGACTTCGACGTCGGCGAGCGCGAGATCGTCGCCATCGTCGGCCCGTCGGGCTGCGGCAAGACTACGCTGCTGCGCTGTATCGACGGCCTGCTGCCGCACGACGCCGGTGAGATCATGGTCGGCAACGAGCGCGTCACCGAGCCGATCGCCGGCGTCGCCATGGTGTTCCAGCATTTCGGGCTGTTCCCGTGGAAGACGGTCACCGAGAACGTCGCCTATGGCCTGCGCATGGCGGGCGCGGCGAAGGCCGACATCGAGCGCAAGGTGCCGGAGTTCATCAAACTGGTGGGCTTGGCCGGCTTCGAGAAGGCCTATCCGTATCAAATGTCCGGCGGCATGCAGCAGCGTTGCGGCCTGGCGCGCGCGCTCGCCATCGAGCCGAACGTGCTTCTGATGGACGAGCCCTTCGCCGCGGTTGACGCGCAGACGCGCGAGATCCTGCAGTTCGAATTGCTGCGCATCTGGGAAGAGCGGCCGACGGCGATGATCTTCGTCACGCACTCGATCGAGGAAGCCGTGCTGCTCGGCCACCGCGTCATCGTGCTTAAAGGGCGGCCGTCGAGCATCCACGAGACCATCGTCATCGATTTGCCGGAGCCGCGCACGCGCGAGACCTTGCAACTGGCACGCTTTGCCGAATTGCGCGAGCGGGTGTGGAGCACGCTGATGCGGGAGGCCCGCGAAGCCGAGTTCGTACTCAAACGATAAAAACCACCAGCCTGGAATCCCCAATGTCGTCCGATCCCTTGCTCAAGGCCGCGGTGTCGCATTGGGGCGCGCGCGTCGTCGCCAATGGCGTGGCGCTCACCGATTTCGAGGACATCACCAAGTCGCTGACGAGCTACGATGACTGGTGCAAGGCCTGGTCGGCGCGCGGCGCGCTTCACGAGCAGATCGGCCGCGAAGCGCTGGCCTCAAAACATTTCCTCACCGCCGGTGAATGTTTGCAGCGCGCCGCGGTGTATTACCATTTCGGCTCGTTTTTGTTCGCGCACGATCCGGTGCAGATGAAGGCCGCGCACAAGAAGCAGATCGAGTGCCGGCAATTAGCGCTTCCCTATCTCAATCCGCCCGGCGAACGCGTCGAGATTCCGTATGAAGGCAAGACGCTGCCCGGCATCCTGCGCAAACCCGTCGGCGCCGACAGGCCGCCGGTCGTGGTGATGGCGGTCGGCCTCGACTCGACCAAGGAGGAAACCGACGCCTACGAAACGCCGTTTCTCGCGCGCGGCATGGCGATTTTGGTGTTCGAAGGCCCCGGCCAGGGCGAGTCGCAATACGACCTGCCGATCCGCGGCGATTTCGAAGTGCCGGTCAAAGCCGTGATCGACTATATCGAGACCCGCAAGGATCTCGATACCGCGCGCATCGGCATGTGGGGCGTCAGCCTCGGCGGCTATTACGCGCCGCGCGCCGCGGCCTTCGACAAA
>JANMSZ010000060.1:0-1959 GCA_031389925.1 Hyphomicrobiales bacterium
GATCCTGACACCGAGGCCGGTCGAATCCTGCGTGCCGAAGCGGCACCATTCGGAACCGACGCAGGTCTTCACCGTGCGCAGCGCCTTGCCATAGGCATGGCCGGAGACCATGCCGGCGGCATTGAGATCGGCCCAGACCGCCGGCAGATCATCCTTCTTGATGCCGAAGATGTCGATCCGCTGGCCGCCGGTGACCTTGACCATCGGCGCTTCATATTTTTCGACCACATCGGCGATCGCACGCAGCTCGCGCGGGTTGGTGAGGCCGCCCCACATGCGCGGCACCACCGAATAGGTGCCGTCCTTCTGGATGTTGGCGTGCATCCGCTCGTTGACGAAGCGGCTCTGCTGATCGTCCACATATTCGCCGGGCCAGGCACAGAGCAGATAATAATTGAGCGCCGGCCGGCAGGATGAGCAGCCGTCCGGGGTGGACCAGGTCAGCTCCTGCATCACCTGCGGGATTTCCTTGAGCTCTTTTTCCAGGATCGCCTTGCGCACATCGTCGTGGCCGAAGCTGGTGCAGCCGCACATCGTCTTGACGGTGCGCTCGCCGGCATAATCGTCTCCCAGGCTCAGCGCGAGCAGGCTTTCGACCAGGCCGGTGCACGATCCGCACGAGGCGCTCGCCTTGGTCGTCGCCCGGATCGCGTCGAGGGTGGTGGCGCCCCCGGCGATCGCGCCGGTGATGGTGCCCTTGCAGACGCCGTTGCAGCCGCAGATTTCCGCCGAATCCGCCAGTGCCGCAACGGCCGCGCTAGGGTTTGCGGCGCCGCCTCCCTCGGCGTACGCCTGTCCGAAGATCAGGCTGTCGCGGATCGGCGCGATATCCTCGCCGCGTTTCAAAAGATCGAAATACCAATTGCCGTCGCTGGTATCCCCGTAGAGCACCGCGCCGACCAGTTTCCCTTCTTGCACGATCAGTCGTTTGTAGACGCCGCGCGAGGCGTCGCGCAGCACGATATCCTCGCTGTCCCCGTCGCCGCCGAAGTCGCCGGCCGAGAAGACGTCGATCCCCGACACCTTGAGCTTGGTCGAGGTCACCGAGCCGAGATAGCCGCTGGGGCGGGCGGTGAGCCCGTCCGCCAACGCACGGCACATGTCCCAGAGCGGCGCGACCAGGCCGTAGCAGGCGCCGCGATGCTCGACGCATTCGCCGACCGCGAGGACCGACGGATCGCTGGTCACCATGTGATCGTCGACCTGGATGCCGCGGCCGATCGCGAGCCCGGCCTCGCGGGCCAGCGCGACATGCGGACGGATGCCGACCGCCATGACGACCAGGTCGGCCGGAATCTCGCGGCCGTCCTTCAGCCGCACGCCCTCGACCTTGTCTTCGCCCATGATGGATTCGGTGTCGGCGCCGGTGAGGATGGTCTGGCCGCGCGCCTCGAGCGCCGATTTGAGCAGCCAGCCGGCCGCTTCGTCGAGTTGCCGTTCCATCAAGGTCGGCATCAGATGGATGACCGTCACCTCCATGCCGCGCAGCGACAGGCCGTGCGCGGCCTCGAGGCCAAGCAATCCTCCGCCGATCACCACCGCGCGCCCACCTCCGTCGGCGGCGCGAAGCATCGCGCCGACATCGTCCATGTCGCGGAAGGTGACGACGCCTGGCAGGTCGCGGCCAGGCACCGGAATGATGAAGGGTTCGGAGCCGGTGGCGATCAGCAATTTGTCATAGGGTTGCACGGCGCCCGAGCGGGCGGTCACAGTACCGACATCGCGGTCGATCGCCACCACCGGATCGCCGGTGACCAAGCGGATATTATTCGATAGATACCAGTCGTGATCGTTGATCACGATGTCCTCGAAGCTTTTCTCACCCGCGAGCAGCGGGGAAAGCATGATCCGGTTGTAATTGACCCGCGGCTCGGCGCCAAAAATGGTGATCTGGAAACGATCCGGATCGCGTGCCAGCACCTCCTCGACGGCACGGCAGCCGGCCATGCCGTTGCCGAT
>JANMSZ010000083.1:0-5452 GCA_031389925.1 Hyphomicrobiales bacterium
CGAACACGTTGCCGCTGCTTGCCTTCGCGCGCGTTGCTTTCTTTGCCATTCCATACGTATATACAACTATTGGTATAATCGTCAAGAACAGCGGGTGAAGCTTCATCCCCCGTTACAACCGCCAATATTTACGGCCAAATCGCGCGACAGGCTATCCCCGCGCGCTCCTGAACATCCATTCAGAAAATTCCTCGGAACATCGCATGCGATTAAACGTTTATGACACGTGGGTAACCAGTGCGAGGACGGTCAGATGAAAAAGCTTATATTCGGCGCGGTGGCGTTGGCGGGCATCGTGATGTCGCTGCCGGCGCAGGCGCAAGGCGTCTATTTCGGCTTTGGCGGCGGCGGGCCGCGTTACGAGCGCCCCTACGGCTACAATGACGGCTATCGGCCCTATCGCCGGCACTACTACAACTCCTACGCCCGCGACTATCGGACCTGCCGCACCGTGCGGGTGTGGGTCGGCGATCATTATCGCCGCGTCCGCCGCTGCTACTAAAGCGGCTCAACAATCGGAAAAGCCCGGCAGCGATGCCGGGTTTTTTTGTCGCGCGTTCGTGGACAATAGTCCCTTGACGCGGGTTTAGACCTATGCTTATTTTCCCCTCGCCTGGCTCACCCGAGGGCGTCGTCGCGAGACGTTCCGATGATGGAGCCACCGAAAGGGCCGAACCCGGGCAACCGGCATCGGCGGTGCGGCGCCCGCGGGCAAGGCTCGTAACCTTGCACTCGGGAGGCCTTGGGTCACCGTCCGCTCCCACTACGGGGGGCTGCCTTGAATGGCTGCACGGGTGGCGGCGAAGGGGGCGAAAGCCTCCGGATCGGGGGAGTGAAGAGCTCTCCGCTGCGCACACGGAAGTTACGGTCCCGGGGACTTAAAGGACGCCGCTTGATGGAGCGCTGAGAGGCGCCGCACACCCGGTTGGTGTGCGCACATAAGGAATGGTTGCGCCGCTCGGTGCTCCATCCCCTCGGACTTTTCTCGAGGGAAGAAAGACGACGGCGTACCCGGCGCCGGTAAAGAATACGGGCGATGAATCACGCCTTGCCGCGCCGATCACGCGGAACTCTCGCCCCTACGTACTTCTCCTGACCCCGATCGCCTCCAAGTTTGTCCCAGCGCAAAGAAGGATTTCCCCGCAAGCCTAGGCTGCATTCGAAAAACAGCAGCAGAAGAGGTTTAGCCATGCACCTGCCAAAAGACAGAAACGACCGCGTCATGCTCGGCGGCTGCGCCGCCCTTGTCGGACTGGGTCTCGCGGTGGGTCTCAGCAACCTGCCCGCCTCGACCTATTCGGCCAACGCCGCCACGCTCGAGGAGACGGCAACGCCGCAAGTGTTCCGCGCAGTGCCGGCCAAAGGCCCGATGCAGCACGCGCATAAAGTCAGCAAGACCGTGAAGTCGGACAACCCGATCTCGATCGTGCGCGACGCCACCGACCTGCCGCCGCCGATCGGCAAGCGTGGGCCGCAGCGCCTCAAGGTCGATCTCGAAACCATCGAGGTCACCGGCAATCTCGCCGACGGCGCGACCTATCGCTACTGGACCTTCAATCAGAAAGTGCCCGGCCCCTTCATCCGCGTGCGTATCGGCGACACCGTCGAAGTCAATCTGAAGAACGACGACGGCAGCGTCATGATGCACAATGTCGATTTCCACGCCGTCACCGGTCCGGGCGGCGGCGCCAAGGCGACGGATGCTGCGCCCGGCGAATCGCGCGGCTTCGAATTCACCGCCATCAAAGCCGGTCTTTACGTCTATCACTGCGCGGTGCCGATGGCGGCGCAGCACATCGCCAACGGCATGTACGGCCTGATCCTGGTCGAGCCGGAAGCCGGCCTGCCGAAAGTCGATCACGAATTCTACGTGATGCAGGGCGAGATCTACACCGAGGAGAAAGTCGGCGCGAAGGGCGAGCTCACCGAAAGCTACGACAAGCTTTTGTCCGAACGCCCCGAATACTTCGTGTTCAACGGCGCGTCGATGGCGCTCGCCAAGGCGCCGCTCAAAGCCAAGGTCGGCGAGACCGTGCGCATCTTCTTCGGCGTCGGCGGCCCGAACTACACCTCATCGTTCCACGTCATCGGCGAGATGTTCGACCGCGTCTACAACATGGGCTCGCTGACGTCCGCGGCGGTCAAGGACGTGCAGACCGTCACCGTGCCGCCCGGCGGCGCCACCGTCGTCGACTTCAAGCTCGAGGTCCCCGGCAAGTACATGCTGGTCGATCATGCGCTCAGCCGCGTCGAGCGGGGCCTGGCCGGCGTGCTCGAAGTCACCGGCCCGGATAATCCGGACGTGTTCAAGGACCACGACCCGGCGAAGTCCGCCAAGTCGATGTCGCACTAAGCGGACGACAACACTCTCAAAGCCGCCGGTTTCCAAAAAGAAACCGGCGGCACTGCCGTTCAGGATCACGCCATGCACAGTTCGAAAGACCCCGGCGTCACGCTCAGGCTGGACCCGTCGCTGATTTCCGACCTGCCTTTATTTGCGCAGTTGGACGCTGCTGCCTTCGACGACATTCTGGAACAAGCGCATGCGCGGCATTACACCAAAGGCGCGGTGGTGTTCTCGCAGAACGAAGCCGCGCATTCCTTCTTCCTGCTGCTGCACGGCAGGCTGCGCGTCACGCAGGTGACGCCGCAGGGCGAGCAGATCGTGGTTCGTTTCGTCAATCCGGGCGATATTTTCGGCGTCGCGATGGCGCTCGGCCGCGACACGTATCCGGGCACCTCGACCGCGGTGGTGGATTGCCTGGCGCTGCTGTGGCCTTCCGCCGTCTGGCCGCAATTGATCGGCCGGCATCCGCAGCTTGCGGTCAACGCCATGCGCACGATCGGCGGCAGGCTGCAGGAAGCGCATCAGCGGCTGCGCGAAATATCCACGGAAGATGTCGAACGCCGCATCGCCCACGCGGTACTCAAATTGGCCGACGAGTCCGGCCACCCGTCTCCCGCCGGCATCGAGATCGATTTTCCGCTCAGCCGTCAGGACCTCGCGGAAATGACGGCGACGACGTTGCACACCGTGAGCCGGATCATGAGCGCGTGGGAAGCGGCCGATGTGATCGAGAGCGGGCGCCGGCGCGTCACGGTGCGCGACCGGGCGCGGTTGCAGACCATCGCGGAGGGTATGGACGCCTGAGCAGGCCCATTGACGTGGCCCATTGCATCTGCAATCTCGCGGTTTCGCTCTCGTTGGAATCATCAGCTCGCAATGTCCCGCAGATCCTTTCGCGTCGGCCGCGCCCGCACCGGCCTTGGCCTGTTCGCCACCAAGCCGATCAGGAAAAACTCCCGGATCGTCGAGTACAAAGGCCCCCTGCTGACCGGCAAGGCGGCCCAGAAGGCGGAAAACGGCGGCAACCGCTACCTCTACGAGATCAACAAGCGCTGGACCATCGACGGCGCGGCGCGCAGCAACGTCGCGCGCTACGGCAACCACTCCTGCAACCCCAACGCCGACAGCTACAACGTCAAGAAACGCGTCTTCATCCGCGCCATCAAGAACATCAAGTCGGGCGAGGAAATCGTCTACGATTACGGCATCGATTATCTCAAGAACGTCATCGGCAAATCGAACTGTCTGTGCTCGCGCTGCCGCAAGCGGCGCAACAAGCGCGCCGTCGAGTTGCGCGCCAAGCGCAAACGCAAGGAAGCCCGGCTCAAGCGCGAACGCGCCGCCAAGCGGCAGGCCACAAAGCGGAAGTAATGAAGCCGAAGAAGTTCCGCGTCGCCCGGTCGAACACGGGCCTGGGCCTGTTCGCCACCCAGACGATCCCGAGGCGGGCGCTGATCGTCGAATACACCGGCCGGCGCATCCCCACCGTCAAGGCGCAGGAGATCGAGAGCCGGCGCGCCAACAAATACATGTTCGAGATCGACACGCGCTGGACCATCGACGGCTCTTCGCGCCGCAACATAGCGCGCTACGTCAATCATTCCTGCGAACCCAACGCCGAGGCCGAGTGGGTGCGCGGCCGCATGATGTACCGCGCTCTGGGAACCATCCCCGCCGGCGATCAGATCACCATCGATTACGGCGAAGAGTACGTGGAACTGTATCTGGCCAAGAGCGGCTGCAAATGCGCGGCGTGCGACCGCTAGCTTGCCGCGAAAGGCAGGCCCGCCATACGGATTTGGCCCTGCTCGCGCGTATTTCCTTGTGCTAGGCAGGCGACCCGTCTTGGCTGAGGCCTTCCCGTGACATCGAACCCGATCGACCCGCGTGTGACCGCGCGCATCGACCGCATCCCGCTCGGCATGCTGTACATGCTTGGCGCGACCGTGTTGTTCGCGATCGCGGGCGCGCTGTCGAAATGGCTGGTTGCGAGCTATTCGTTCGACGAGGTGCTGTTCTGGCGTTCGGTCGCCTCGCTTGCGGTCATCGCTGCGCTGATCCTGCCGCGCACCGGCTTTGCCGTCTTCCGCACCAAGAGGCTTGGCGCGCATATCGGCCGCAGCGGCACGCAGGCCGTGGCGCAAAGCATGCTCGTCATTGCTTTGGGATTGCTGCCGCTGGCAGGCGTTGTCGCGATCACTTTTTCGGCGCCGTTGTTTGCCACCTTGTTGGCGGCGCTTTGGCTCAAGGAAAAAATCGGCATGGCGCGAGGCTCGGCGCTGGTCATCGGCTTTGTCGGCGTGCTGCTGGTGGCGGCGCCCGATGCCGACAGTTTCAGGATCGGCGCGTTGTTCGCGCTCGGCAATGCGGTGTTGCTCGGCAGCGTCACCGCGGCGGTGCGCGGCATGACCACCACCGAGTCGGTCGAGACGCTGACCATGTATCAGATGGTCATCCTGACGGTTGTCTTCGCGCTCGGCTTGCCGGTGTTCGGCTTCACCTGGCCCGCCAACAGCGACTGGCTGCCGCTGCTGCTCAATGGGGTGTTCAACGGCCTCGGGCAATATTGGTGGACGCGGTCATTGTCGATGGCGCCGCCCGCCGCCGTCGGCCCGTTCTCTTATTTCTCGATCGTGTGGGCGATCGGCATCGGCTTCATGTTCTGGGGCGACATCCCGACGCTCGCTTTGATCGCCGGCTCCGCCATCGTGGTCGCGTCCGGGCTGTTTCTGCTGTGGCACGAGAGCAGCAAGAAAACGCCGCCGATTTCCGGCGACGAGCCGCTGGACTGAACGCCGAAGTTTTTCTTAAGGGAGAACCACCATGAACCTCACTGAGCTTCGCCGCGTCGTCACGGGTCACGACGACAAAGGCCGCGCCAAGGTCCTGATCGACGAGAAGGTACAGAACGTATTCTCGCCGCGTCCCGGCGCCGCCTATAGCGTGATCTGGTCGACCGACAGCCATCCGATCAGCAATGACGGCGACGCAGACCCCTCCCGCAAGACGATCCCGACGTCGATCGACAACGGCACCGTGTTCCGCATCGTCAGCTACGGGCTGGGCGTCAGCCCGCGCAATCATCGCACCGACTCGATCGACTAC
>JANMSZ010000523.1:0-5385 GCA_031389925.1 Hyphomicrobiales bacterium
AGCACCAAGACCGGATGGACCGCGGGCGGCGGCGTCGAATACGGCATCACGCGCAACTGGAGCGCCAAGCTCGAATATCTCCACGTCGATCTCGGCACCGCGACCTTCATGGGCGCGGCCTCGGGCACGCCGACGCTGAACGTGCCGATCACCGACGACCTGGCGCGGGTCGGATTGAATTATCGCTGGTAGGAGGTAGTGCCATGTCTGAATGGATGATGCTGCCCGAAGCGCTGGATCCGAAGCTGACCGTTTTCTTGTTGTTGGTCAGCGTCATCCTCAGCCTGTCCTATTTCGGACGGCGAGACGAACCGCACGCCAAGGTCGGCGGCGGCCGGCGGACCAAGCGCGGCAAGTAAAGCGGCGTTTTGCCCGTTACTTTTTGGCCGGCGCGTTTGCTTTCATCTGCGCCAACTCGGTTTCAAGTTTTGTCAGCGCCGCCTTGAGCGCATCGCTCTGCGCTTTGGCTTCCGCCTTGGCGGCGGCAAGCTGAGTCTGCGTCTCGCGGCGCAGTTTCACCAATTCCTGCTGCAGAAATTCGACATTGGCCTGCAGGCAGCCGGTGCGCCGCTCCATCGCCTTTTCGGCCATGCAGGCTTCCATGCCGCGGATGTCTTGCGCGGCAGCGGACGCGACGAACGCCGCCGTCAGCAAAGCCGCGCCTATGATTCGTAAAGTTCTCATGTCAGCACCATCGCGGCGGCTTGGGCTTCCGGCACCACGTCGTGATCGTAGAGCTTCTTACGAAACTGAGCATGCGCGGTGATCTCGGCGTCGCGCACGCCCAAGTCGGCATACGATGAATCGTAGCGCATGCCGTTTTCGCGCGCGCCGCGCTGCACGGTGGCGACCCGCTCGCGCCGCAGCTTCTCGTAAGCCATCAGCGCCGCCGGTGCGGTGTCGCGCGTGGCGCGCGCCACGATCGTCGCCAGCGCCATGCCGTCCTCGATCGATTGATTGGCGCCCTGGCCGAGATGCGGCAGCATCGGATGCGCGGCATCGCCGAGCAGCGTCAGCCGGCCCTTGGTCCAGACCGGCAGCGGCTCGCGATCATAGAGCGCCCAGCGGAAGGTCTTGCGCACTTGCGCGAGCAGCGCCTCGATGCGCGGATCCCAGCCGGAGAATTCGGCGCGCAGCACATCCGGGTCGCCCGGCGCCGACCACGATTCTTTCATCTCGGCGTCCGCCGGCACGAAGCCGACATAGTTGATGAGCTTGCCGGCGCGCACCGGAAAGGTGAGGAAGTGTTTGCCCTTGCCGAGCCACATCAGCCAGGCGTCGTTCGGCCAGTCCGGAATGAACGCATGCGGCAGCACGCCGCGATAGGCGACCGAGCCGTGAAACACCGGACGCGACGGCGGCACGACATTGTGCCGAAGCTCGGAGTGGATGCCGTCGGCGGCGACGACGATGTCGGCTTCGGCGGTCGTGCCGTCGGAGAAGGTGACGCGGGCCGTGTCGCCTTGTTGGTCGAAGCTGACGCCGCGCTTGCCGGGGCGCACGACGCCTGCGGGCAGGCCGGCGGCGAGCAACTCGACCATGTCGGCGCGGTGCATGCCGAAGGTCGCGTTCCAGCCCGACGAATCCGTGACCTGCACCGGTGCGATCGGCGCGCCGTCATGGCGGAAATAGTGCGAGCCGGCGCCGACCCGGGCGCCGAATTTCTCGACCGCGGGGCCGAGGCCCACGCGCTGCAACTGGCGCACCGAGTTCGGCGTGATGAACACGCCGGCGCCGACTTCGCCCAGCGCCGGGGCCTGCTCGTAGACCGCGACATCGAGGCCGTGCGCGATCAGCGCATTGGCGGCGAACAGGCCGCCGATGCCGCCGCCGACGATTGCGATAGTGGGCCGCTTCTCAACCATCGTCACACCTTCGGTTCGATGCCGCGAAATTCATCGGCAGGGCGGTGGTTTCAAACTACTCTATTCTCACGTAGTCTGGCGCCGTGTTGAGCTGTATCAAGACGGCTCTAGCACAAAAGCCGCGGCACAAGCGGCGCAGGGGATTTGGGGAGGAACTGGATGCGCATTCAATTCGGCCGCTACGCGGCGCTGACCTTCGGCCTTGTTGCATTTGCCGCAGGTGCACAGGCGCAGACTTACCCGGACCGGCCGGTCAAGATCGTCGTGCCGTTCCCCGCCGGCGGCACCGCCGACGCCATACCGCGCCTGCTCGGCGATTTCCTGTCACGAAAATGGGGCCAGACGGTCCTGATCGAGAACCACTCCGGCGCCGGCGGTAATGTCGGCGCCGAATTCGTCTATCGCGCGGCCCCGGACGGCTACACGCTGCTGTCGTCGCCGCCGCCGCCGCTGGTGACCAATCATAACCTGTATCCGAAGCTCGGCTTCGACCCGCTGCAATTCGAGCCGGTGTCGGTGATGGTGCACGTGCCCACCGGGCTGTTCGTCAACCCGGACAAGATCAAGGCCAACACCGTGCCGGAGCTGATCGAGTATCTGAAGCAAAATCCGGACAAGGTGACCGCGGCGACCCAAGGCAACGGCACCACCTCGCATCTCACCTCCGAGATGTTCCAGTTGATGACCAAGACGAAGCTGCGCAACATTCCCTATCGCGGCTCGGCGCCGGCGCTGCAGGGGCTGCTGGCCGGCGACGTCGACCTGATGTTCGACAATCTCGGCGTGTCGATGGCGATGGTGAATGCCGGCAAGCTCAAATTGCTGGCGGTGGCGTCGCCGCAGCGCCTGGTTTCTCTGCCGAACATGCCGACCGTGGCTGAGACTTTGCCGGGCTTCGAGTCGGCGGCGTGGTACGCCATCGTGGCGCCGCCAAAGACGCCGAAGGCGATCGTCGACAAGCTCAACGCCGATTTCAGTGAGGCGCTGAAGCAGCCCGACATCCAGAGCAAGCTGAAGAATCTCTCGGCGGAGATTTACGGCGGCTCGCCGGCGCGTGCGGCCAAATATATGCAGGAGGAGATCGCGCGCTGGGGCGGCGTGATCAAGGCGGCGAACATTAAGATGGAGTAGGGCGCCTAAAACGCCGCCGCCAAATCCCGCGCGCCGGGCGCCTGAGCGCCGCGGATCATCTGTTTCTCGATGTCGGCGACCAGATTAGCGACCGTGCCGGTGCGGCGCGCCACCGGATTGCGCTCGTAGCCATTGCGCTGAAAGAAATTCGACGTCGGCACCTGCGCGCGCAGATCCTTCGGCATCGTCAGCATGTCGAAACCGTTGCCGTCGCCGGTCAAGTTCATCAGTTCGAGTTCGGCCGCGGTGAGCGGGGCGGTGTAATGCTTGGCCTTCGCGAAATGCAGCGAGCTGGCGAGCTTCTGCACCTGCAGCATGGGACCGATGTCACGGTCGAGAATGACGGCGTGGATGCCGATGCCGCCGGGCGTTGTCTTGGCGAGCTTGTCGAACTCGCTCCAATTGTGCGGTACCGTGCGGGCATAGGCGATCATCCGCTTGAGCGCCTCGATCTTGCGCTCCATGGCGGCCTTCGCCGGTCCGGTCATGGTGGCGGCGCGCTGCCGCAGCGTGACGACGATGCGGGCGCCGAATTCGTGCAGGATCGACACCGAATTGGTCGAGAGCAATTGGTTGTAGCCCATCGCCGGCGAGATCGCGTTCGGCCGCGTCGGCGTCACGCCGGACTGCATGTCGTAGGTGCCGTTGCCGCCGGTCTCGAAGGCGTAGACGCCGACGATCTGCTCGCGCGTGAGCCCGACGGCCTTAGCGGCTTGCGCGTAAGCGCGCTTGAAATCGATTTCGCTGGGCCGGTCCGGCACGAAACCGAATTGCTCGGCCGCGGCTTTGAGAAAATCGGCGAGCAGGGGGATCGGCGGCCGTTCGTCCGGCCGCGGTCCGGGCGGTGCGTTCGGATCGACCGGACGCGGCGGGCCGGTGTAGACCGGCGGCTGGGTCAGCACATAGTCGGTGGCGCGGATCGGCTCGTTGGCGCGGCGCTTGGCGTTGCGCCCGCGGCGTTTCTCCGCGATGTCGTCCCAATAGGCCGAGGCGACTTCGTCATAGGCCTGAAAGGCGCGGGTGTATTGCGCCAGCCGAGCCTGGTAGTCGCCGTTTTGCGCAAGGGCGGGCGCCGCCGCCGCCAGCAGGGCGGTTGCGATCAGTCCGATGCAGAAGCTGCGGCGCGGGTTCATGACCGGCTCTATGTCGGCCATTTATGGCGATTCTGCTATCGCCCTGCGGCGTTATGACTTGCGGTCGGCGTCGTATTCCGCGGTGCAAAACGGCCCGCCCTGAAAGCGGTCTCCGACCGGGTCCGGTGGCAGTTTCGTCTGCGCCGCCATGGCCTGGTCGCGGTAATCGTCGGCCTTGCCGATGGGGTGGTAGCCGTAACGCTGGGCGTTGCTGTTGTCCCACCAGCCCGCGGCGTTGTTCGAGGCGCCGTAGAAAATCTCGAACTGGATGTCGCGGTGCTCGAAGCCGATGCGGATGAGCTGCACCAGATCCTCCGGCTTGAGCCAGATCGCCAGCCGGCGCTGGTCGAGCGGCAGGTCGCCGACATTGCCGATGCGCAAACAAGTGACGCGCAGGCCGTGCTTGTCGGCATAGAACGCGCCGATGGCTTCGCCGAAGGCCTTGCTGACGCCGTAGCGGCTGTCGGGGCGCACGGTGACGTTGACGCCGACGCGCTGGCTGCGCGGGTAGAAGCCGACCGCGTGATTGGAGGTCGCGAACACCACGCGCTTGACGTTCGCGCGGTAGGCCGCCTCGAACATGTTGTAGGTGCCGATAATGTTGGACTGCAGGATGGTGTCCCACGGCCCTTCGACCGAGAAGCCGCCGAGATGCACGATGCCATCGATGCCTTCGACGATTTTTTCGACGTCTTCCATCTTGCTGAGATCGGCCGCGACGAACTCCTCGTTGGCAGCCAGATCGGCCGGCGTGCGGATGTCGCTCCAGCGGATGCCGGGATAGACCGCCGGCAGCAATTTGCGCAGACGCGAGCCGACGTCACCCGCGGCGCCGGTGACCAAGACCTTCTTCATCACTTCATTCCCGTTTCGGCCGCGAGTTTCTCATAGCGCTGGCGGCTGTTGAGCAGATGCCGCTGCATGGCGGCGCGCGCCTGGGTGACCGCGCGGTCGCGGATGGCGGTCAGGATCTGCTCGTGCTCGCGCTGGAACATGTCGAGATGCGGCCGCTTGGCAGGTGGCGCCGCGCGGCCCCAGACCGTACGGCGCGGAATGACGAAGCGGCCGAGATATTCGAGAAAACGTTTGAACTGTGGATTGCCGGTGGCCTCGGCGATCTCGCAATGAAAGGCGAAATCCTGATCGACGGCATTGCCGCCACGCTCGATCGCGCTTTGGATCGAGGCGAAGCGCTCGGTTATCTTCTTGATCTGAGGCGCCGTGGCGCGCTCGGCGGCAAGGCCCGCGGCCTCGAC
>JANMSZ010000149.1:0-2295 GCA_031389925.1 Hyphomicrobiales bacterium
GCCTGGCAGGCGCCGCCCGAACTCGGCGGCGGGCCGGTGATCCCCGGCGGCGCGGCCAATAATCCGATGGGCGCCGCGGCACTGACATTGCGCGGCGGCGAATACGCCATCCACGGCACCAACCGGCCCGAGTCGATCGGCCGCTTCGTTTCCGCCGGCTGCATCCGCATGCACAACCGCGACATCGTCGAACTCTATCGCCTGGTCGGCGTCGGCACGCCGGTGCTGGTCGAGCGCTAAGCGCATAATCCCGAAAATGAATTCCTCCCGCCGCCATCTGCTGAAATTTCTAGCCGGTGGCCTGGCAATGCTTGCGACGCGACCGGCGCAAGCGCGCGATGTCGTGCCGCTGGCCGGTCACACCTATCGGCCGGGCAGCATCGTGATTTCGACGCGCGCACGCGCGCTCTATTACGTGCTCGGCAACGGCCAGGCGATCCGCTATCCGGTCGGCGTCGGCAAGGCCGGCATGGCATGGCATGGCAACGCATTCGTGGCGCTGAAAAGATTGAGCCCGGCCTGGAGCGCGCCGGCCGATCTCGGCGGCGGCCCGGTTATTCCCGGCGGCTCGCCGCGCAATCCGATGGGCGCCGCGGTGCTCGGCCTCAACCGCGGCAACTACGCCATCCACGGCACCAACGATCCGTCGTCGATCGGCGGCTACGTCTCGCACGGCTGCATCCGGATGCACAACGCCGACATTTTGGATCTGTACCGCCGCGTGCCGCTCGGCACCGACGTTCACGTTACGAACTAACACCAGCTTTCGCGGCGGCCGCCGGAATAGCGCCGCGCGCGCCAGCCGCAAGCCCAGCGGCAAAGCACACCGCCGCCAGCAGCAGGGCGGAGCCCTTCTGCGGCGAAGCGAAGTGCTTGAGCGCAAGGTGCATCGGTTAAGCCCAGACCAGCCCGATTCGGGCGCCGGCTCAGCTAACCGCGCAAAGGTTACCGACTCACGCAACCTTTAGCTGTATCTGACGGTTTCGGCTGCTTTGGCGAAAGCGGCCGGCGACCGCTAAAGCTGTGTGGGAACGATGTTTTTTCGCCCGCGCTCGCGACCTCGACACAATTTATGGCAATGTTTGCCGCATGGCGCGACCGCGTACCTCTCCCCAGCCCGAAGTCCCTGGCCTCGCTGCCCGTCGAATTGCCGCCGACATCCTCGACGGCGTCCTGCGCAAGCGCATCGCGCTCGACGAGCAGCTCTCCGGCCGCGCCGCTCATCCCGGCCTCGCCACGCTGCCCGACCGCGACCGCGCGCTGATGCGCCGGCTGGTCGCAACATGCCTGCGCCGGCTCGGCACGCTGCGGCATGTGCTCGGCGGCTTTCTCGAGAAGGGATTTCCCGCCGAGGCGCCGCGCGTCGAATCCATTCTGCTCATCGGCGCCGCGCAAATTCTCTGGCTCGACGTTCCCGACCACGCCGCGGTGGATCTCTCGGTGCGCCTCGCGCAAGGCGACCGCCGCGCCGGCCGCTACGCCGGGCTGGTCAACGCCGTGCTGCGCCGCGTCGCGCAGAACCGCACGACGATTCTCGCCGACAAGGTTTCGCGCGATACGCCGGACTGGCTGCTCAAGCGCTGGACCAAGACCTACGGCAAGGACATCGCGCGCGCGATCGCCGAAGCCAACGGCCACGAGCCGGCGCTCGATGTCTCCGTCAAGCAGGACCCGGAAATCTGGGCCGAGCATCTGCACGGCCGCGTCGTGGCCACCGGCACGGTGCGCACACTGGCGCATGGCGCGATCTCGCTGCTGCCCGGATTTACCGAAGGCGCCTGGTGGGTGCAGGACGCCGCCGCGTCAATCCCGGCGCATCTGCTCGGCGACGTGCGCGACCGCGACGTGCTCGATCTGTGCGCGGCGCCCGGCGGCAAGACCGCGCAACTCGCCAATGCCGGCGCGCGCGTCACGGCGCTGGACCGCTCCGCGGTGCGGCTCACACGCCTCGGCGAAAATCTGACGCGATTATCGCTGAAAGCGGAGACCATCACCGCGGACGCGCTGGAGTGGCAACCTGAATCGTCCAATGGCGGGCCGTTCGACGCCATTCTGCTCGACGCACCGTGTTCATCGACCGGCACCATCCGCCGCCACCCCGACGTGCCATGGCTCAAGGCCGAGGCCGATCTGGTGCAGCTCACCTCGCTGCAGCAGCGGCTGCTCGATCACGCGGTGACCCTGCTCAAGCCGGGCGCTACGATGGTGTACTGCGTCTGCTCGCTGGAGCCGGAGGAAGGCGTCGACCAGATCAACGCTTTGCTGGCGCGCAACACGACCGTCGCCCGCAAGCCG
>JANMSZ010000153.1:0-9134 GCA_031389925.1 Hyphomicrobiales bacterium
TTCTGGACCGATCAGATTCTGTACCGCCTCTAAATCCTCCTCTGAGGTGGATCGACTTAGCCCCGGCCAGAACAGGCCGGGGCTTTTTCGTTCGTTCTAAGGTTCGGCTATACTGGCAGCTCCGCTGGGGCCGCGATGGCAGACGAATCCGAAATCTATTTTGAAATAACGATCATCGGCACCAGCGCGAAAGTGGTGGCGCTCGATGCCGCGACCGGAATCGAGGTGGCGGCGATCGGACCGGCCAAGGCGTCCGTGGCCGATCTAAAAAGGCTGGCGCTCGGAAAGCTGAAGCTGGCCATCGCCCGCGAGGCCGAAATTCCCTAGATATTGCGGTTTGCGGTCGCCGCCACGCCATCGCTTGGCGGCTGGCGGACGATATGCTAATTCGAAGCCGAACCCCGGAATGAGCCCTAACTCGGCGCCCAAGTGCTTGTGGCGTCAGGAGAACGTGATGTCGGCGATGTCGAGCGCTAAACCTTCAAGCGATGTGGAAGCCCTGTTTTCGGCGAGCCTTGCCGACGTCGACCCGGAAATCGCCCACGCCATCGGTCTCGAGACCGGCCGCCAGCGCGACGAGATCGAGCTGATCGCCTCGGAGAACATCGTCTCGCGCGCGGTGCTGGAAGCTCAAGGGTCGGCGCTCACCAACAAATATGCCGAGGGCCTGCCGGGCAAACGCTATTACGGCGGCTGCCAATACGTCGACATCGCCGAGACCTTGGCGATCGAGCGCGTCACGCGTCTGTTTGGCTGCAAATACGCCAACGTGCAGCCGCATTCCGGCGCCTCGGCCAATGCCGAAGTGTTTTTCGCGCTGATGCAGCCCGGCGACACCTTCATGGGCCTCAACCTCGCCGCCGGCGGCCATCTCAGCCACGGCATGGCGATCAACATGTCGGGCAAATGGTTCAAGCCGGTGCCGTACAATGTGCGCCGCGAGGATCAGCGCATCGACATGGAAGAGCTGGAGAAGCTCGCCAAGGAGCACAGGCCGAAGCTCATCATTGCCGGCGGCTCGGCCTATCCGCGCATCTTCGACTTCAAGCGCTTCCGCGAAATCTGCGATGAGGTCGGCGCGCTGCTGATGGTCGACATGGCGCACTTTGCCGGATTGGTGGCGGGCGGCGCGCATCCGTCGCCGTTCCCGCACGCGCATGTCGTGACCACGACCACGCACAAGACGCTGCGCGGGCCGCGCGGTGGCGTGATCCTGTCCGACGACGAAGCGATCGCCAAGAAGATCAACTCGGCGGTGTTCCCCGGCATGCAGGGCGGGCCGCTGATGCACGTCATCGCCGCGAAGGCCGTCGCCTTCGGCGAGGCGCTGCGGCCGAGCTTCCGCACCTATGCCAAGAACGTCGTCGAGAACGCCAAGGCGCTGGCCGAGACGTTGAAATCCGCCGGCCTCGACATTGTCTCGGGCGGCAGCGATACCCATTTGATGCTGGTCGATCTGCGGCCCAAGCGGCTGACCGGCAAGGTGGCCGAACTGGCGCTCGGGCGCGCGCACATCACCTGCAACAAGAACGGCATCCCGTTCGATCCGGAAAAGCCGACCATCACGTCCGGCATCCGGCTTGGTTCGCCGGCCTGCACGACGCGCGGCTTCGGCGTCGCCGAATTCCGCCAGGTCGGCGAGATGATCGTTGAGGTGCTGGACGTGCTGTCGCAGAAGGGCGTCGACGAAGACACGCTGATCGAACAGGCCGTGCGCGCCAAGGTGAAGACGTTGATTTCGCGGTTTCCGATTTATCCGCACTAGTACCGTTTGAGAAAAGCAGGGGGGGCCCGATGCGTTGCCCAAGTTGCGGAAGCCTCGATACGCAGGTGAAGGATTCGCGGCCGACCGAGGATTCCGCGGTCATCCGCCGCCGCCGCGTCTGTCTGACCTGCAATTTCCGTTTCACCACCTTCGAGCGCGTACAGTTGCGCGAACTCACGGTGATCAAGCGCAACGGCCGCCGCGTGCCGTTCGACCGCGATAAACTCATGCGCTCGGTGCAGATCGCGTTGCGCAAGCGCGCGGTCGAGCCGGAACGCATCGAGCAGATGGTGTCCAAGATCGTGCGCGAGCTGGAAAGCGGCGGCGAGAACGAAGTTTCGTCGGAGGCGATCGGCGAAATCGTGATGGCGCATCTGCGCGAGATCGACGACGTCGCCTATGTGCGCTTTGCCTCGGTCTATCGCAATTTCGGCGAGGTCAAGGATTTCCGCGCCGCGCTCGACGAACTGTCGGGCGACGAAGACGCGCCGCCTGCCGCGCCTGCGCGCAAATGAGCGACGCACCCGCGCCAGAAGCAAACGACGAACGCTTTATGGCGCTCGCTTTGGCGCTCGGCCGGCGCGGTCTGGGCAATACGTGGCCCAATCCGGCTGTCGGGGCGGTGATCGTGAAAGACGGCGTCATCGTCGGCCGCGGCTGGACACAACCCGGCGGCCGCCCGCACGCCGAGGTCGAAGCCCTGAAGCAGGCCAAGAAAGCCGCGCAAGGCGCGACACTCTACGCCACGCTGGAACCATGTTCACATACGGGAAAGTCGCCGCCGTGCGCCGACGCCATCATCAAGGGCGGCATCGCGCGCGTCGTGTCGGCGCTGGAAGACCCCAATCCGGAAGTCGCGGGGCAGGGCCACGAGCGCCTGCGCGCCAAAGGCATCACGGTCGATATCGGCCTTGGCGCCGACGCGGCGCGCCGCGCGCATGCCGGTCACATCACGCGCGTGCAGAAGGCGCGGCCTTTCGTGACGCTCAAGCTCGCACTTTCGCAGGACGACAAAATAGGTCTCGCCGGCCGCAAGCCGATTCAGCTTACCGGCGAGACCGCGCGCGAGCGCGTGTTCCAGATGCGCGCGCAGCACGACGCCATTCTGATCGGCATCGGCACGGTGATCTCGGACAATCCGCATCTCACCTGCCGCCTGCCGGGCATGATGGAGCGCTCGCCGGTGCGCGTCGTGCTCGATGCGCGGTTGCGCGCGCCGCTGTCGGTGTCGGTGGTGTCGACGGTGTACGACACGCCGACCTGGATCTTTTGTTCGCGTAAGCCGTCGGCGATCGCCGAGGAGATTTTGCTGCAGAAGGGCTGCAAGGTGTTCCGCGTCGACGAGCACAACGGCGAACTCGATCTCGATGCTGTGCTGACGATTCTGGCCGAGCAGGGCATCACTCGGCTGATGGTGGAAGGCGGCGCGACTGTTGCGGCGTCGTTCGTTGCCGCCGATCTGGTCGACGAAGCGGTGCTGCTGCGCGCCGACAAGGCTATCGGCAAAGAGGGCGTCAACGCGCTCGAAGGCATGCCGCTGTCGGCGCTCACCGGCAAGATGACGTCGCGCGGCGTTGAGACGCTTGGCGCGGACACCCTCGAAACCTTCGAGCGGGCGTAAGATGTTTACGGGTCTCGTCAGCGATGTCGGCGAAATCCGCTCGGTCAAACCGGTCGCCAATAATCTGCATCGCATCACCATCTTCTGCGGCTACGACCGCACGAGCATCGAGCAGGGCGCGTCGATTGCCTGCTCCGGCGTCTGCCTGACGGTGATCGATACCGGCGAGGAGGATGGCCGCACCTGGTTCGCAGTCGACGCCGCCGACGAGACCTTGCGCGTCACCACCGTCGGCCGCTGGCGCCACGGCGCCCGCGTCAATCTCGAACGCTCGTTGAAAGTCGGCGACGAATTGGGTGGCCATCTGGTCGCCGGCCATGTCGACGGCGTTGCCAGGGTCATCGCGCGCGACGACATGACCAATATGGCGCGCTTCACGCTGCGCGCGCCGTCGGAGTTGGCCCGTTTCATTGCGCAAAAAGGCTCGGTCGCGCTCGACGGCGTCTCGCTCACGGTGAATACCGTCGAGGGCGACGCTTTCTCGGTGCTGATCATCCCACACACGCTGGCCGTGACGACCTTCGGCGCGCTCGCCGAGGGTGACGACGTTAACCTCGAAATCGACACCATGGCGCGCTATGCCGCGCGGCTGATCGAGTCGAGATAACACGCGTGATCCCGAAAAGTGTGAAGCGGTTTTCGGACAAGATCACGCGCAAAACAAGCAATAACAGCCCTTGTTCGGCGCAGCCGCCCTTGCTACCACGCGGCTCAACAAGGAATTCGAATTTATGGCCAAGAAAGCAGGCGCCAAAGCTCCCGGCGCACCGAAAAAATCCGCGTCCAAGGCGTTGCGCATTTTGATTGTCGAGGCGCGCTTCTACGACCAGATTTCCGATGCGCTGCTGCGCGGCGCCATGAAGGTGCTGGACGCGGCTGGCTGCGAGGTCGAGCGCATCAGCGTGCCGGGCGCGCTGGAAATTCCCGGCGCCATCGCGATGGCTGTCGCCGCTCGCAAGAAGGCGCCGTTCGACGGCGTGGTCGCGCTCGGCTGCGTCATCCAGGGCGAGACCTATCATTTCGAGATCGTGTCGAACGAGTCGGCGCGCGGTTTGATGGATCTTACAATCGATCAGCAGCTCGCGATCGGCAACGGCATTCTCACCGTCGACACGCAGGCTCAGGCCACCGCGCGTGCCAGCGACGACAACCGCAACAAGGGCGCCGCCGCGGCGCGCGCCGCGCTCGCGATGATCGCGCTCAAACAATCGTTGGCGGGCTAATGGTAGCCGGCGCGCCCAACGGTGACAAAGAGGCGCGCAAAGCCAACAAGCGCGGCGCGGCGCGGCTTGCCGCGGTGCAGGCGCTCTACCAGATGGATCTCGCCGGCACCGGCCTGAACGAGATCCTCGCCGAGTTCGAAAGTCACTGGCTCGGCCGCGAGGTCGAGGGCGCGCAATATCTTCCCGCCGAGGCCGCGTTCTTCCGCGATATCGTTTCCGGCGTGGTGCGTGAGCAACTGCGGCTCGATCCGCTGATCGACGACGCGCTGGCGAAAAGCTGGCCGCTCAAACGCATCGAGGCGGTGCTGCGCGCCGCCTTGCGCGCCGGCGCCTACGAGCTCGATCACCGCCGCGACGTGCCGGCCCGCGTGGTAGTCTCGGAATATGCCGACGTTGCCGCCGCCTTCGTCGAGCGCGACGAGACCGGCATGGTCAACGCCGTGCTCGATCAGTTAGCGCGCTCCATGCGCGCGGCCGAATTCGCCGGGTGAAGGTTCATGGCGGACGATCCGACATCCGCTGAAGATCGCCTGATCGCCCGGCACTTCGCGCCGTTGGCGACGCATCCCGGCGCGCTCGGTCTGTCGGACGACGCCGCCTTCATCAAGCCGCCGGCCGGTTGCGACCTGGTGCTCAAGACCGACGCCATCATCGGCGGCGTGCACTTCTTTCCTGACGACGCCGCGCACACCATCGCCAGCAAGGCGCTGCGCGTGAACTTGTCTGACTTGGCCGCCAAGGGCGCCAAGCCGCTCGGCTTCCTGCTATCGCTCGCGTTGCCGAAAGATTTGGACGACGCTTGGCTCTCTGACTTTGCCAATGGCCTGCGCGGCGACGCGGTGCTGTTTTCCTGCCCGCTGTTTGGCGGCGACACCGATCGCACGCCGGGCCCGGCGATGATCTCGATCGCGATGTTCGGCGCCGTGCCGGAAGGCACCATGGTGCGCCGCGCCGGCGCCAAGCCCGGCGATCTGGTGTTCGTGTCCGGCAGCATCGGCGATGCCGCGCTCGGCCTCCTGTTGCGCAAGGGCGAGGGTGGCGGCTGGAATCTCAAGCCCGCGCAGCGCCAGCATCTCGTCTCGCGCTATCTCTTGCCGCAGCCGCGCAATGCGCTGGGCGAAGCGGTGCGCACCCACGCTTCCGCCGCGATGGACGTGTCCGACGGTCTCGTGGGCGATCTCGCCAAGCTCTGTCGTGTGTCGCAGGTGGCGGCCGACATCGATGCGGCAAGCGTGCCGCATTCCGATGCCGCCAAAGTTGTAATCGCGGCCGACCCGGCGAAGCTTGAGACCGCGCTGACCGGCGGCGACGATTACGAGATCCTCTGCACCGTACCGCTCGGCAAAGTGGACGGCTTCCGTGCCGCGGCCAAGGCCGCCAATGTTCCGGTGACCAAGATCGGCGTCATTGGGGAAGGCGAGGGCGCCCATTTTCGCGATGCGCAAGGCCAGCCGCTCACCTTCAAGCGCATGTCGTTCAGCCATTTCTGACGGTGTGCCGGGCGCGCCAGGCGCGCTATAGTCCTGAAAACAACACTTCAGGGAAGCGTCAAGGAACACCATGCACGACATCACGGCAAAGCCGGCCGGCCCCTCCGCTGCAACGATGAGCAGCCTGGAAAACCAGAAAAACCACCGCCGCTTCCCGACCACCGCCTGGATGCGCCGCGAGGCGCCGCGCAACGTCCCGCTCTTCGCCTATGAATACGGCGACACCGGCGCCGGCAATGACGGCGGCATCGCCGACAACTGGTCGGCTTTCGACGCGGTCAAGATCGTGCCGCGCTACGGCGTGATGCCGTCGCTGCCGCCGGTCGACGTCGAATTGTTCGGCACTCGTTATTCAGCTCCAATAGGAATGGCCCCGATGGGCGGGCCGTCGCTGGTCTGGCCCGGCGCCGATCTGCTGATGGCGAAGGCAGCCCAGCGCGCCCGCGTGCCCTACACGCTGAGCGTCGCCGGTGGCCTCACGATTGAGCAAGCCGCCGCGGCGGCGCCCGACGTGTTCTGGCTGCAACTCTACAGGTTCTGGCAAGACGATCACAAAATCGGTTTCGATCTGGTGCGCCGCGCGCAGGCCGTCGACGCCAAGGTGCTGGCGCTGACGCTCGACGTGCCGGTGCGCACCACGCGCTCGCGCGAGACCTATGCGGGGCTTGCCGGCGAATTCCACCCGAGCGCGCGCATGATCTACGAGATGATGATCCGGCCGCGCTGGCTCATGGCGCTGCTGCGCAACGGCTATCCGCGTTTCGCGACGATTGCGCACTATGCCAACAGCAAGAACACCAACGAGATCATCCGCTATGCGCGCCAGCGCATGGGCGGCGCGTTTTCGTGGGACGAAGTCGCGCGCTATCGCGACGCCTGGAAGGGCCCGATGGCGGTGAAAGGCATCATGCATCCGGCCGATGCCGAGAAGGCGGTGTCGCTCGGCGTCGAAGGCATCTGGATCTCGAACCATGGCGGCCGCCAGATCGAGGCGCTGATCCCGTCGATCGACGTCCTGCCGGCCATCGCCGCCGCGGTCGGCAAGAAGTCGACCATCCTGCTCGACAGCGGCGTGCGCTCCGGCCAGGACGTGATGCGCGCTTTGGCGCTCGGCGCCGACGCGGCCTTTGCCGGCAAGTCGTTCCTGTGGGCGCTCGGCGCGCTCGGCGATGCCGGCCCGCAGCAGTTGATCTCGCTCTACATCGAGGAACTGCGCGCCTCGCTCGGCCAGATCGGCGCGCTGTCGCCGAAGGAAGCCCGCAACGCGAAGATTATCCATCCGGGCAGGGTGGAGTTCTGATTTCCCTCCCCACAACGTGCAAGCGCGCGTCGGGGGAGGGGAAACAACCCAGCCCTGCGCCCTCAGCAGTAGCGATCTTCTCTTTTCGCCGCTAAAGAGAGAACGCTTTTACCGGGAATCGCACCATGTCGGCCATCGCCGAGCCGCATCCGCACGTATTCGACGACGGCCTCGCCAAGCGTAATGCCGTCGTACTGGCGGTCGCGCAGGCGCTGGCCGGCGGCAACAATACCGTCATCGTCTCTACCTCGAGCATCATCGGCGCGATGCTGGCGCCCGACAAAGGCCTCGCCACATTGCCGATCACCGGCATGGTGCTCGGCATGTGGCTCGGCACGCTGCCGGTCGGCTGGCTGGCGCGTCGTTTCGGCCGCCGCTTTGCGCTGCAGGTCGGCTCGCTGTTCGGCATCGCCTCCGGGCTGATTTCCTATGCCGCGGTGATGAGCGGCTCGTTCTGGATTCTGCTGCTCGGCACCTTCTGCGGCGGGCTTTATGCCGCCGCGCATCAGTCCTACCGTTTTGCCGCCGCCGACACCGCGAGCGAGGCGTTCCGGCCGAAAGCCGTGTCCTGGGTGCTGGCCGGCGGCGTGTTCGCAGCCCTGATCGGGCCGCAACTCGTGATCTTCACCAAGGACATGCTGTCGCCGCATCTGTTCGCCGCGAGCTTCCTCGGCCAGTCGGCCTGCGCGGTGATCGCGGCCATCGTGCTGATGTTCGTGAAAATGCCGCCGCTGCCCGCGGTGCGCCCAAGCCAAGGCCGCGCGCTCGGCGAGATCGTCCTGGTGCCGCGCTTCATCGTCGCGGTCGCCTGCGGCGTCGCCAGCTTCGGCCTGATGAACATGGTGATGACGTCGGCGCCGCTCGCCATGGTCGGCTGCGGGCATTCGATCACGGACGCGACGCTCGGCATCCAATGGCACGTGCTGGCGATGTATGCGCCGAGCTTCTTTACCGGCAGTTTGATCGTGCGTTTTGGTGTTGCTCGAATTACCGGCATCGGTCTGGCGCTGATCGGCGTTGCCGCGGCGGTGGGAATTGCCGGCACCAGCGTCGCGCATTTTTGGGGCGGGCTGGTGGTCTTGGGCCTCGGCTGGAATTTTGCCTTCATTGGCGCCACCACCATGGTGACGCATTGCCACCGGCCGGAAGAGCGCAACAAGGTGCAGGCCTTCAACGACTTCCTGATCTTCGGCAGTATGGCGGTGTCGTCGTTCGCGTCCGGCCAGATGCTCGCTTATCTGAGCTGGCAGGCGATCAACGAAGTCGTGTTCCCGGTCATCATTGTCGCCGGCGGATTGCTGCTCTGGCTCAATTTCCGCAAGCCAGCGGCGGTGTGAACGGCTGAACGGGCGCGCCGTTACGAAGCCGGTCCATCCTCATCGGGAACGAGATAGCCGACGATACGCGCGTCCTGCCAAATCTCGATGTCGTGACCGTTGAGGTGCTTTTTGGCTTCCGCGAGCGCCTCGTTATCGCGGGCAAAGTCGCAAACGATCGGCGGCCCGGCGACGTGGCCGTTTTTCTTAATGGGATAAAGGCGATAGACGGACATGGTGTCCGAATTCCACATTGATCTGCCGGATTTTATAGCGGCGTTTTGGCAGGGTCTGTCTGGTCCCCGACATTTTTCGTTCCGAGCCGCCGTCTTGACAGGACGCCGGGAGGCGCCGCCCCCTACGTCATTGGGGGCGCGCGCCCCGAAAGCGGCGGGTCGCACCAACCCGTCAAAGGGCGG
>JANMSZ010000187.1:0-1541 GCA_031389925.1 Hyphomicrobiales bacterium
CAAGAAGCTCGCCGAGCAGGTCATGCTCGCGACCGACGCGTCGAAGATCATGCAGGAGCAGGGCGTCGCGCCGCCGCAGGGCGGCTTCCGCACCGAGACGATCCTGGGCCAGGCGTTCGATTCCAGCCAGCCCGAGGCGTACCTCAAGAGCGTGCGCAAGCCGACCTGAGCGTGATCTGAACATGGGCGCGGTCCGCCGGGAGTTATCCCGCCCCTGGGTGGCGTCGGTGCTGATCGTGATCGCGTTTCTCGCGGTCTGGCAGTTCTTCACCATGTCGTCCGGCGGGCCGGCGGCCAACATCGATCCCGAGTACGCGCGACTGTCGGGGCAGAGCGCCTCGCAGGAAAAGACCGGGGCGATCCCGACGCCGGTCGCCGTCGCGAAACGCGGCTACGAACTCCTGATCAACGCGTTCGACGCCACGAATCCGAACAACCTCGGCATCGCCTGGCACATGCTGTATTCGCTCGGCCGCGTGCTGCTGGGCTATGCGCTCGCGGTCGTCGTCGCGGTGCCGCTCGGCTTCGCGCTCGGGCTGATGCCGAAGCTCTATTCTGCGCTCAATCCGTTCATCCAGGTGCTGCGGCCGGTGTCGCCGCTCGCGTGGATGCCACTCGCGCTCTATGTGTTTCGCGACTCCAGCGTCTCCACCATCTTCATCATCTTCATCTGCGCGATCTGGCCGATGCTGATCAACACCGCGGTCGGCGCCGCCGGCGTGCGGCCGGAATGGGTCAACGTCTCGCGCGTGTTCGGCGTCGGCCGGCTGGAGCATGTCGTGCGCATCGTGTTCCCGGCCTCGATGCCGATGATCATGACCGGCATGCGCATCTCGATCGGCATCGCGTGGTTCGTCATCGTCGCGGCGGAGATGGTCGGCGCGCAGAGCGGCATCGGCTACTTCATCTGGAACGAGTGGAACAACCTTCAGATCGCCAGCATGATCGTCGCCATCGTGTTGATCGGCATCGTCGGCCTCGCGCTCGACGTCGGCTTGTCGTGGACCACGCGCCGCCTGAGCTTCCGGGAGTAATCATGGCTTCCGTCGACGCACATCAGGTTTCGATGGCCTTCACGGACAAGAACGGCAAGCCGTTCGTCGCGCTCGACCGCATCGATCTTGCGGTGAAGGACGGCGAGTTCGTCTGCCTGATCGGCCATTCCGGCTGCGGCAAGAGCACGCTGCTCAACCTGATCGCGGGGTTGCTCCTTCCGACCGGCGGCACGGTGACCTGCGGCGGCACGCCGGTGAAGGGACCGGGGCCGGATCGCGCCATGGTGTTCCAGAGCCACGCGCTGCTGCCGTGGATGACGTGCGCCGAGAATGTCACGCTCGGCATCCGTCAGGCGTTTCGCGGCAAGCTGAGCAAGGCCGAGATGCAGGACAAGGCCGAGCAAACGCTGCGCCTCGTGCACCTCGACCACGCCATCGACAAATATCCGTACGAGATTTCCGGCGGCATGAAGCAGCGCGTTGGCATCGCGCGCGCGCTCGCGACCGAGCCGGCGGTTCTGCTGCTCGACGAGCCGTTCGGCGCGC
>JANMSZ010000188.1:0-1598 GCA_031389925.1 Hyphomicrobiales bacterium
GTGCTCGGCCGCCACCGCAAGGCGCTGGCGCTGCTCGGCAAGCTGTTCAAGATCGGCAACATCGGCAAGACTTATTGGGCGGTCGTCGAAGGTGGCCCCGCGGAGGACGAAGGCCGCATCGACATCCCCCTCGGTAAATTAGACGAGGACCGCGGCTGGTGGATGAAGCCGGACCCCGACGGCAAGCCGTCGTCGACGACGTGGAAGGTGATGGGGCGCGGCGACGGTATGACCTGGCTCGCGCTCGAGCCGCTGACGGGGCGGACGCATCAACTGCGCGTGCATTGCGCCGAGATGGGCTTTCCGATTCTGGGGGACCCGATCTACGGCCCGCAGGCAAGTTTACGCCGCCTGCGCAAAGAAAGCACGCCACGCCAGGGCGGGATAGCGCTACATCTGCATTCGCGCGAGGTCGTGGTGCCGATTTCCAAGAACAAGCCGCCGGTCGTCACCACCGCACCGGTGCCGGCGCATATGTGCGAGATGCTGACGAAATGCGGATGGACGGAAGCGATCGAGCCTCAATCGGCCGGCGAGACCTAAGTCTTTTTATTAATCTTTGAAGCCAGCCAAGTGTTCACGACTCCGATTCGTTCTCATGAACAAACCGGAGTTGTTTCGCGAACTCATAGCCAGACTGTGCGCATCCGAAAATCAAGCGGTTGTTTTATAGCGCAGATTGTCTTGCCGACGCGGCGTTGAGTCTTCACATCGTCGCAGTAATCCGGCAAAGCGACTGGCACCACCATAGCCAGCAGCGCCCGCAGTGTGCGATCGTCGTCTTCTTGAATTGTCATTTGATTGCCCTCTGCGTAGACAACAACCCGTTAGGCAATTCGTTCAAATTTACGCTTTTTGGCTGCTTTATGCTTACCGCTTCGTGAAGAAAGCTCGACTCGCGCCTCGCTTAATAAAGCTGCGCCTTGATGCGCTCCGGCGCTTCGCGGTCGTAGGTTTCGCCGCCGAGCGTGCCCTGGCTCAGTTCGGCGACGATAGTGCCGGTTGACGGCAGGCTCTTGCGGTCGATCTGCGCGGCCGGGTCCCACAGCTTGGAACGCACCACCGCCTTCGAGCAATGAAAGAACGCCGTTTCGATGTGAACGATCAGCACGCTGCGCGGCAGCTTGCCGTTGACCGCGAAGCTCTGCATCAGCTCGGGATCGATCGAGATCGAAGCGCGGCCGTTGACGCGAAACGTCTCGCCGACGCCGGGGATGAGAAACAGCAGCGCGATGCGCGGGTCCTGCAGAATGTTGCGGAAGCCGTCGATGCGGTTGTTGCCGGGCCGGTCCGGGATCGCCAGCGTCTTGTCGTCGAGAATGCGCACGAAGCCGGGCGTGTCGCCCTTCGGCGAGCAGTCGAGTCCATCCGGCGCACCGGTCGCGATGGCGACGAAGGGCGCGGCTTCGATCAGCTTGCGATAGCTGGCGTTGAGGCGGTCGATTTCCTTGGCGACCGATGCCGGGTTCTTCGGCCCGTAGAGCGCTTCGAGCTGCTCGATGGTCGTAATCAGATGATCGGTCGCGCTCATCTTTATCCCTCATTCTTATTGCGCATGATCTTTTCCGAAAACCGGTTCCCACTTTTCGGGATCATGC
>JANMSZ010000208.1:0-12107 GCA_031389925.1 Hyphomicrobiales bacterium
CCGACCGTTAATGGACCGGAAACCATGGTTGGCCGAAGGATAGGCTGGCGAAACCGCGGTATTCCGGCGCTGGCCTATGGCGGCGGCGCTATATTGCTGTAAAAACGCTGTTTCTTGTTGTTTTCTTGGCCTCTGCGGGCCGCCGCGCAGCGATGGCGAACGGTTTAGGTCCAGGAAGCCTCACGGGCCTTGCGGGGAGACGGGCGTGGTCCGATTCGAGAATGTAGGTCTGCGGTACGGGATTGGGCCGGAGGTTCTGCGCGACCTCACGTTCCGGATCGAGCCGCATTCGTTCCAATTCCTGACCGGCCCGTCCGGCGCCGGCAAAACCTCGCTGCTTCGGCTGCTATTCCTGTCGCTCAAGCCGACGCGCGGCCTGATCACTCAGTTCGGCCATGACGTGGCGACGCTGTCACGCGACGCTGTGGCGACGCTGCGCCGCCGCATCGGCATCGTGTTCCAGGATTTCCGTCTGCTCGACCACATGTCGCTCTACGAGAACGTGGCGCTACCGCTGCGCGTGATGGGGCGGCACGAGGATACCTATCGCGACGAGGTGATCGAGCTCTTGAAATGGGTCGATCTCGGCGAACGGATGTGGGCGCTGCCGCCGGTGCTCTCGGGCGGCGAAAAGCAGCGCGCCGCGATCGCGCGTGCCGTGATCGCGCGGCCGCAACTGCTGCTGGCCGACGAGCCGACCGGTAACGTCGATCCGACTTTGGCCCAAAGGTTGTTGCGACTGTTCATCGAACTCAACAAGTCCGGCACCTCGGTGGTGATCGCCACCCACGACATCGCCTTGATGGACCAGTACGATGCGCGCCGGCTGGTGCTGCACGACGGCCGCCTGCATATTTACGACTGAGACCCGCATGGTAGATCACAACGACGACGACATGCCGCGTCTGCCGGCGCAACGTTTGCCCGGCCTGCCGATGCCGCGTTTCGACACGCCGCTGGTGCCGCGCAATTCGATTTCCGGTCGTGCGCTGGTCGCGGTCGTCGCCATCATGACGTTCCTGGCCTCGCTGACCACCGGCGCGGTGATCCTCGTGAGTGGCGCGGCGACCGAATGGCAGTCGGACGTGGCGCGTGAAATCACCATCCAGGTCATCCCGGCGCCGGGCCGCAACGTCGACGCCACGACCGACAAGGCCGCTTCGGTCGCGCGCGCTTTCCCCGGCATCGCCGAGGTGCGCGTCTACTCCAAGGAAGAGTCGACGAAATTGCTCGAGCCGTGGCTGGGCAGTGGACTGAGCCTCGACACCTTGCCGGTGCCGCGGCTGATCGTGATCAAGATCGCGTCCGGCGCTACGCCCGACACGGCGCAGCTTCGCAGGCAATTGGCCGAGCAGGCGCCCGGCGCCACGCTCGACGACCATCGCGGCTGGATCGACCGCATGCGCGCCATGACCGTCACCGCGACGGCCATCGGTATCGGCATCTTGATCCTGATGCTCGCGGCCACTGTCCTCTCGGTGACTTTCGCGACGCGCGGCGCCATGGCGACCAACAAAATCGTCATCGAGGTGCTGCATTTCGTCGGCGCCAAGAACGGCTTCATCGCCGGGCATTTCCAGCGGCATTTTCTGATGCTCGGCCTGCAAGGCGGCGCCATTGGCGGCGGCGCGGCGATGCTGCTGTTCCTGCTGGCGAGCGGCATCAGCCGGTGGTTTGCCGGCTCCGCGGGCGGCGATCAGACCAGTGCCATGTTCGGATCGTTTTCGATCGGCATGAGCGGCTATATCGCCGTGCTCGGCCAGGTGGTTCTGATCGCGGTGGTGACGGCGCTGACCTCGCGGCAAACCGTCAATCGGACGCTGGAGATGATAGACTGATGTTTGGTGGTTTGGCTCGCTGGATCGGTTTCCTGACGATGACCATCGGCGTCGTCGCGGTGCTTGTGGCGACGGTCGGGTTCCTCTGGTTTGCCTTCAATATCTCGACCGATGAGGCCCACCTCGACCGCAAGGCCGATGGCATCGTGGTGTTGACCGGCGCCGCCTCGCGCATTCCCGACGCGATCGAACTGCTGGCGGCGGAGCGCGGCAAGCGCCTGCTGATCACCGGCGTGCACCGCGCCACCAGCACCAAAGAGGTCGCGCGGCTGACGCCGCTTTATTCGAAATTCTTCACCTGCTGTATCGATCTCGACCGCACGGCGCTCAATACCTTCGGCAACGCGCTGGAAACCCGGCGCTGGGCCCGCGAGCATAATTTTAATTCGCTGATCGTGGTGACGTCGAACTGGCATATGCCGCGCGCCATGGCCGAGCTGTCGCATCAGCTTCCCGATGTCGCGCTGATCGCTTTTCCGGTCATGTCGGAAAAGGTCAAGAACGAGCCCTGGTGGTCGAGCCTCGAGACCGCGCGCTTTCTGTTCGCGGAATATCTGAAATATTTGTTCGCGCTCACGCGCATGAGCCTCGACCCCGACACGACCGCGTAAAGGAACACAGTGCTTATCCTCGTTCGCTCCATCGCCTTCAACGTGTTGTTCTACGTCAACACGGTGTTCTGGCTGATCGTCGCACTGCCGACCTTCTTCATGCCATATTGGGCGATTGTCGAGATCGCCAAGGCCTGGGGCCGCGTCAATCTCGTATTGCTGCGCTGGGTTGCCGGCATCGATATCGAAGTGCGGGGTGCCGAGAAGATTCCGAAAGGCGGCCTGATCGTTGCGTCCAAGCATCAGTCGGCGTGGGAAACCTTCGTTTTGGTCACGCTGTTCGACCAGCCGTTGTACATCGTCAAACGCGAACTGATGTGGATCCCGATCTTCGGCTGGTTGATGGCGAAAGGGCGCATGGTGCCGGTCGATCGCAGCGCCGGCTCGCAGGCGCTGGTCGAGATGGCCGAGCGTGCGCGGATCGAAATCGGCCGCGGCCGCCAGCTCATCATTTTCCCCGAGGGCACGCGGCGTCCGGCCGGGGCCGAGCCGCGCTACAAACATGGCGTCGCGTATCTGTACGCCGCCGAGGGCGTGCCCTGCGTGCCCATTGCGTTGAATTCAGGATTGTTCTGGCCGCGCCGCTCGATTCTTCGTTACCCTGGAACGGTGCTGGTCGAAGTGCTCGATCCGATCCCACCGGGGCTGGACAAAGAAGTGTTTTTCAAACGCCTGCAGGACGGCATCGAGACGGCGACGGCGAGGCTGATTGCGGAGTCGAAGGCGCGCTAGGTCTCCGATCGTTCGACAAGCAAAGCGGAGGACGCTACTTCTTCTTTTCTGCCTTGTCGGCTTCGTCCAAGGCCTTCAGCCGCGCGCGGGCATTGTCTTGCGCCCACTGCGCGATGCGGTCCCTGGTGGGCAGGCCGATGGTGATTTTGTATTCGCTGCGCGCCTTGGCGAAATCTTTTTTCTTTTCGAAGATCATGCCGCGGCTGTAGTGCGCGGCGCTGTAGGCCGGATCGAGCTTGGTAGCACGGTCATAATCGGCCAGCGCGCGGTCGAGGTCGCCTTTCTGCTGGTAGACGTCGGCGCGGTAATCGAAGCCCTCGACGTTCTTCGCCTGCATCCTGATCGCGATGTCATAGTCCGAAAGCGAGGCATCGAGTTGGCTCTGCTTCTGCCGCCAACTGCCGCGCGCGCGATAGATCGACGCGAGCCCATTCCCGGAGTAGCGGCCGCCGGTGATCATCCGGGCGCAGGCGTCTTCGCCGATCTTGAAGTTGTCTTTGTTCTTGTAACTTTCGCTGCCGATCGAGAAGCACACGTCGTGATCGGCGTCTGCAGCGTAGGAACGCGGGGCCGCCATGGCCATGGCAATGAGCGCAAGCGTCGCAAGCAAGACCAGACGGCGCATGGCGATTACCCCAGAGTCAGCCAGTCCCAATTCCACAGATTGTAATTTGGACAATTCGGTGCGTCGAGGGAACGCGGCCTAATTATTGGCCTGCTCGTGGGTGCCTTTGAGCCGCTCGCCCAGCGTGTGCAGATCGGCATCGCGCACGCCAAGCGTTTCGAGTTCCTTCACCGTCGCCAGCACGTAGTCGCGGCATTGGCCGGAACGGCCGTGACCCTGGCGGACGTAATGCAGTTGTTCGGCCAGCGTCAGCCGGCCGGCATATTGCCGGTGGCCGCGGTCCACCATGTAGCAGAGCGCCTGAACGCTCTGCTGCGGATCGTGGTCGAGCCAGACCCGGCGCCAGGCCTCGCGATAGACCATGGTGACCTGTTCGCGGGAGCGCAGGTAATCGATGGTTTCCGCCCGTTTGGCCTTGGCGACGCGATAGGCGATGCCGCGGCAATTGCCGCCGCGATCGAGACCGAGCACCAGGCCGGGGCGTTCCGGCGTGCCGCGATGCACAAAGGAATAGACGCAGAGCGCCCGGTGGGCGCCGACCAGCCGGGCATTGCGCCGTTCGAGGAACTCGAAATCGGGCCGCCACATCAGCGATCCGTAGCCGAAGACCCACAGATCCTCGCCGGCTTTGTCGGATGTGGTGGTCATCGGTTTTGGAAAACTGACCGCGTTATTGTCTAAGCCTGACGATGGCGCTCGCGTATCAGGCCGAATGCCGGTAAGCAACCGGTCCGCTCCTCAAGCGTTGGCTTGGACGGCCCAGAAAGGCCGCATTCGGCAGGTGTTAGACTTTTCCATGGAACCTTACTCCACGCGCCGCCGCACGGGCCGCACCATCACCCTCTTGATCCTGGTCGCCGCGCTGTTCGGCGGCTGGAGTGCGTTTTGGTTTTATGCCGCCGGCAAAGTCGAGACGACCATCGAAGGCTGGCGCGCGCGCGAGGCCCAGTCCGGCCGCGTTTACGCCTGCGGCACGCAGAGCATCGGCGGCTTTCCGTTTCGTTTCGAGCTGAACTGCGACGGCGTCTCGGCGCTGTTCAGCGGCAGCCAGTTGCCGCTCGAGATCAAGAGCCGCGGCGTGCTGGTCGCGGCGCAGGTTTATCAGCCGACGCTGCTGATCAGCGAATTTCGCGGGCCGCTCACGGTCGCCAATCCGGGCCAGGCGCCCGACATCGTCATCAACTGGAAGCTGGCGCAGTCGAGCGTCAGCGGCACGCCGTCAGCGCCGGAGCGCGTCTCGCTCGCGGTCGATCTGCCGGCGGTCGACCGGGTGACTGGCGGCACGCAGCAGGCTGTGCTGCGCGCCAAGCGCATCGAGATTCACGGCCGCATCGCCGAAGGCTCCGTGCGGGACCATCCGGTGGTCGAAGCGGTGCTCCGGCTCAATGGCGCCACCGCGCCCGAACTGCATCCCGGCGCCAACACGCCGGTCGATGCCGACATTAGCGCGGTGCTGCGCGGGCTCAATGATTTCTCGCCCAAGCCCTGGGCGGCGCGCTTTCGCGAGATCCAGGCGGCCGGCGGCGGCATCGAGATCGGGCAGGCGCGGCTGCAGCAGGGCGACACCATCATGGTCGGCGCCGGCAGCCTGTCGATCAATGCCAACGGCCGGCTGGACGGCCAGTTGCGCGTGACGGTCGTCGGTATCGAGGCGTTCCTCAACGCCATCGGCGCCCAGCAGATGGTGCAGGCCTCGCCGAGCATGGACAAGATCGCCGGCGCGCTGGACCGGCTGTCGCCCGGCCTCGGCGGGCTCGCGCGCCAGCAGGTCGGTAATAACATCTCGGCCGGCATCAATTTGCTCGGCGAGCAGACCACGCTCGAAGGCAAGCGTGCGGTGACGCTGCCGCTGCGCTTCACCGACGGCGCGATTTCGCTGGGACCGATCCCGGTCGGCAAAGCGCCGGCGCTGTTCTAGTCTTTTTCCGACGCGTAAGGCTTTGGCAGCGGCTCGTGCGGCAGGTCCGGATGCGGACGGCCGAAGTCGGGCGAGGCTGAATCCTGACCGATCTGCACGATGCCTTTGCGGATCGCGCGCGTGCGCGTGAAATGCTCGAACAGCGCGTCGCCGTCGCCGTTGCGGATTGCTTTGGTCAGCAGCGAAATATCCTCGTTGAAGCGGCCGAGCATTTCCAGCACGGCGTCCTTGTTGGCGAGGAACACGTCGCGCCACATCGTCGGGTCCGACGCCGCGATGCGCGTGAAATCGCGGAAACCGCCGGCGGAAAATTTCAGCACCTCGGAGCGCGTCACCGTCTGCAATTCGTCGGCGGTGCCGACGATGGTGTAGGCGATCAGATGCGGCAGATGGCTGGTAACCGCGAGCACCAGATCGTGGTGATCCGGCGCCATGGTTTCAACGTTCGCGCCAATAAGCCGCCAGAACGCGGCGTGCTTCTCTACCGCCTGCGGATCGGTGCCTTCCGGCGGCGTCAGGATGCACCAGCGATTGACGAACAGTTCGGCAAAGCCGGCATCCGGGCCGGAATATTCGGTGCCGGCGACGGGATGAGCGGGCACAAAATGCACGTTCTTCGGCAGATGCGGCGCCATGTCGCGCACCACCGCGCCTTTGACCGAGCCGACGTCGGAGACGATGGCGCCCGGCGCCAGATGCGGGCCGATTTCCTGAGCGACTGGGCCGCAGGCGCCGACTGGAATGCTGACGATGACGAGATCAGCACCCTCGACCGCGGCGGCATTCGTTTCCACCACCTGGTCGGCGATGCCGAGTTCCGCCACGCGCTTGCGCGTCGCCGCCGAACGTGCGGTGGCGACGATCGAGCCCGCTGCACCTTGCGCCCTGGCGGCGCGCGCGATCGACGAGCCGATCAGCCCGACGCCGATCAGCGCGACGCGGTTGAACAAAGGGGGCTTGCTCACGCCTTTTTCCCCAGGAACTCCGCAAGCGCGGAGACGACGAGCTTGTTCGCCTCTTCGCCGCCGACGGTCATGCGCAGGCAATTCGGCAGGTGGTAGGCGCCGACCTGGCGCAGGATCAGCCCGCGCTGCATCAGGAAGGCATTGGCGTCGCCCGCGGTGCGGCCTTTGATCTCCGGGAAATGGATGAGCACGAAGTTCGCCACGCTCGGCGTCACTTTGAGGCCGAGCTTTGCGATCTCGTCGGTGAGCCACGCCAGCCATTTTGAATTGTGCTCGCGCGAGCGCTCGACATGCGCGCTGTCGCGGATCGCGGCGATGCCGGCGGCGATCGCCGGCGCGTTGACGTTGAACGGGCCGCGGATGCGGTTGATGGCGTCGATGACGTGCGCAGGGCCATACATCCAGCCGAGCCGCAGCGCCGCCAGGCCGTAGATCTTCGAGAAGGTGCGCGTCATCACCACGTTGTCGGTGGTGGCGACCAGTTCGATGCCGGACTCGTAATCATTGCGCCGGACGTATTCGGCATAGGCCGCGTCCAGCACGAGCAACACGTTGCCCGGCAGCGAGCGGTGCAGCCGCTTCACTTCGTCAAACGGAATGTAGGTGCCGGTCGGGTTGTTCGGGTTCGCCAGGAACACGACCTTGGTCTTCGGCGACACCAGTTTGAGAATGGCGTCGACGTCGGCGGTGAACTCCGTCTCCGGCGCGACCACGGGCTTGGCGCCGGTGCCGAGCGTCGCGATCGGGTACACCAGAAAGCCGTGCGTGGTGTGGATCGCTTCGTCACCATCGGTCAGATAGGCGCGCGCGATCAGGTTGAGCAGGTCGTCGGAGCCGGCGCCGCAGACGAGGCGCGCCGGATCGAGACCAAACACGCCGCCGATCGCTTCGCGCAATGCCAGCGACGAGCCTTCCGGATAATCCTCCAGATGCGCGCCGGCTTCGCGGTAAGCGGCAATGGCGTTCTCGCCCGGCCCCAACGGCGTTTCGTTGGAGGACAGCTTGAACACTTTGGCGACGCCGGGCGCCGTGCTCTTGCCCGGAATGTAGGGGGCAATATCGAGCACGCCGGGGCGCGGTTGCGGGCGGTTCGTCATAGGCAATTCCGACGTCAGTCTTTTACTTTATTTTGCGCATGATCTTGTCCGAAAACCGGTACCCACTTTTCGGGATCATGCGCTGGCGGCAACCGTATAGCGGGTTGCGTGGCTGCCGACGAGGGCCGACGAGCTCACCGTCGCGCCAGCGTTAACCAGGGCTTCTCTGACCTTTTCCAGACTGACGCCGTGCGGCAGCGTCACCAGCAGAGCGGCGCCGTCGAAGGCGCGGTCCGGCACGGCGATGAAATCCGTCAGCATCGACAGCACCTGCGCGGGGCCTGCGCCCCAGCCCGAGACGCGAACGCTCCACACCGCGGCTTCGGTCGCCATGGCGTCGGCGGCGACGCGCGAGATCACGAACACCGGCAGAGCCGCCGGATGGTCGGCGCGCTCGACGAACGGAAGCCGGGCGATGATCTTGGGCGCGGCGTCGAATTCGAGCGCGCTCCACCAGGCGCCGGCACCGGCCACCGCGGTTGCCGCCACTAGGCCGAGATCGCCTTTCGAGGTCGATACCGCTTCGACCACGCCGGCCGCGCCCATATGCGGAATGAACGGCACTGTGAAGCCGAAATGAAAGCGCGCGGAATCGCGCATCAGTGCATCGCCGGCCGACAGATCGGCATGCACCGAGAACGGCGACTGCACGTAAGTGAAGGTCGAGATGATGACGCGCCAGATGCTCTCGACGGTGTCGAGCGGCAGGATGCCTTTGTGCCGCTGCACCAGACGGCGCATCATGTCGGCCTCGCGCATCGGACGGAATGCGGAGCCGGTCTCCTGGCTTTTCTTCACGGCAATGAGGCGGTCGATGATGTTGCCGCGCTCCATCAGGAGCCCGTGCATCGCTTCATCGATCCGGTCGATCTCCTGGCGCAGATCGCCGAGGGACGGTGGGTCGGCTGGTTTGGTCGGCTTTGTCATGGCGGCAATTGATAGGAGGGGTGGAGGTCGAAATCAAAGAAAACATGGCCCGCCTTGACGGAACGGCCGGCCGGGATTAAGTCTTTATTCCGTGGTCATTTGAGCCGGCCGGCTTGCAGCCACGTTAAACAACTCGCTAAACAGGCCGGGGACCCATGTGATCCCGGCCGAACCTTTGTTCAGGCCGGGTTTTTTATGGTCTGTTGTCCGGTGTTGGTCTGGGAGACCTCCTCAAGGAGGCCAGTATCAAGATGGTGAATATCCAGCCGCTCAAGAGTGCGCGCGGAGACGGCGCGCAGGAGGCGGATCGTCCGACCTCGAAGGTCGCTGTATTCGGCGCCGACCAGCCGTTGCGGCTCGACAGCGGTGTCGATCTTGCTCCGTTCCAGATCGCTTATCAGACCTATGGCACGCTCAACGCCGACCGCTCCAACGCGGTGCTGGTGTGCCACGCGCTGACCGGCGATCAGCACGTTGCCAACGTGCATCCGGTCACCAAGAAATCCGGCTGGTGGGAAACCCTGATCGGCGCCGGCAAGCCGATCGATACCGACCGCTATTTCGTGATCTGCGCGAACGTCGTCGGCGGCTGCATGGGCACCACGGGGCCGGCGTCGGTCGATCCCAGGACCGGCAAGCCGTGGGGACTGGAATTTCCCGTCATCACCGTTCGCGACATGGTGCGGGCGCAGGCCATGCTGCTCGATCATCTCGGCATCGACACGCTGTTCTGCTGCGTCGGCGGCTCGATGGGCGGCATGCAGGTGCTGCAATGGGCGGCGAGCTTTCCCGAGCGTGTATTCTCCGTGCTGCCGATCGCCTGCGCCACGCGTCACTCGGCACAGAACATCGCGTTCCACGAAGTCGGCCGCCAGGCGATCATGGCTGATCCGGAATGGCGCGGCGGGCGTTACCATCTGGAAGGCACCAATCCGCGGCGCGGGCTCGCGGTCGCGCGCATGGGCGCGCACATCACTTATTTGTCCGACGCCGCGCTGCACCGGAAATTCGGCCGCAAGTTTCAGGACCGCGAGAATCCGACGTTTTCGTTCGACGCCGATTTCGAGGTGGAATCGTATCTGCGCCATCAGGGCTCGTCGTTCGTCGAGCGTTTCGACGCCAACTCCTATCTCTACCTGACGCGCGCCATGGATTATTTCGATCTGGCGGCCGACGCCGGCGGCATCCTGGCCAACGCCTTCAAGGGCACGCCGACGCGGTTCTGCGTGATTTCGTTCACCAGCGATTGGCTGTTTCCGACCTCGGAATCGCGCGCCATCGTCCATGCGCTCAACGCCTCGAGCGCCCGCGTGTCATTCGCCGAAATCGTCACCGACAAGGGCCACGACGCCTTCCTGCTCGATGAGCCGGAAATGTTCGGCATCGTGCGCGGCTTTCTCGACGGCGCCGGCAAGGCGCGTGGTTTGGCGCCGAAGGCAAAGTCGTCATGAGCAACCTCACGGCCGTCAATATCGAACGGAACGCCAGCGGCAAGCGCGTCGACTTGGTGCTGATCGCGGAAATGGTCGAGCGCGGCGTCAAAGTGCTAGACGTCGGCTGCGGCGATGGCGAGTTGCTCGGCCTGCTGGGCGATACCCGCGACGTCGACGGCCGCGGCATCGAATTGTCGCGCGAGGGCGTGAACGCCTGCGTGGCCAAGGGACTGGCGGTGATCCAGGGCGACGCCGACACCGACTTGGCCGACTATCCGGACGATGCCTTCGACTACGTGATCCTGTCGCAAACGCTGCAGGCGACCCGGCATCCGCGCGTCGTGCTCGAGCACATGCTGCGCATCGGGCGCCACGCTATCGTGTCGTTTCCGAACTTTGGGCACTGGAGCGTGCGGGCGCAGTTGATGTTTGCCGGCCACATGCCGCAGACCGATATTCTGCCCTATAGCTGGTACGACACCCCCAACATCCACCATTGCACCATCAAGGACTTCCGCATGCTTTGCGCGGAAACAGGGGTCAAATTAGAACGGGCGGTGGCTTTGAATGCCTGGGGCTCGCCGCTGCGGCTCAACGCGCCGTGGTGGTTCTGGAACCTGTTCGGCGAGCAGGCGGTGTTTTTGCTCAGCCGCAAGGGCTGACCAGCGCTGGCGGCTGGCTTCTATGTCAACTGGGCGACTTAACGCTTCGGCCAACGGCCGACATCTTGCGACTCAAGTATAAATTACCGCGACAACTATATTCGTGTTTAGTTTTCTATTATGAAAAGTATACTCAGCGGTTAGTTTCTTAGACAAAAGTATTAATTCGGAATACCGGCCATGCGTTGCCCTATATGACCTCGACATGACCACGTTTTAGCCTCACTTGGACGGCGTTTATGCCGTGCATCCGGTCCTGATTCTGTTCAGGGGCGGATGCATTGCTTTGATGACAAGGGGACTAAACTCGATGAGACTTGTTACTAAGAATCGCGCGACTGTTCTGATGTGCACCGTAGCGCTTGCCATCCTGACCGTTCCGGCCACCGCGCGGCCGGCTCATAAGGCCAAGCATGTCCGGCATCACGCCGTACAGGCCGCCGCTGTGCCGCAGTTCGTCGCGCGTGGCGGATTTGGTGACAGCCCGTCGGCTGTCGCCACCCAGCCGGTCGCCGGCGAAGCTACCCAAGGCCCTCGGCGCGCCGGTCGCGCTCATACGGGGGACGCTTTTGGCGGCTTCACCTCTAACGCCTTGGTGTCGCAAGCGCGCGCCTACATGGGCACCAACCCGACCGGCCGGGGCCGTGCCTGGTGCGGCGCCTTCCTGGACATGGTCTTGAAAAAGACCGGCCATAAGGGCGGCGGCAACCTGGCGCGCGCCTATGCGAGCTACGGCACCCGCGTGTCGGGGCCGCAGGTCGGCGCCATCGCCGTGATGAGCAATCATGTCGGCGTCGTCAGCGGCGTCGATGCCAACGGCAATCCGATCATCGTGTCGGGCAACCACAATCGCACGGTCGCGGAATCGGTTTATCCGCGTTCGCGCATCATGGCGTATGTGGTGCCGGGCGGCGGCTGATCGTTTCGCACGCGCGATTAACTAAACAACCGCGTCTCGTTTTGAAAAGCGAGGCGCGGTTTTTTCGCGCGCGCATTTACCCTGCGTCCTAACCACTTCATCCTTAATTCAATCCGACCATTTCGCGGAAAATTGTCGTGCTAATTCCCAAGGGTCGCCGGTGCAAACGGCGGGGGCTTTAGGGGACTGAGCACATGCGTTTCAAGTCGAAGGTCGTGCTTGCTGCCGGATGTATTTGCCTTCTCGGTTTGAGCATCCCCGCGCTTGGCTCGCCGAAGCAGACGGGTGCGCAAAAGCATCCACCGTCGCGCAGCGCGCAAGCGCCGCAGGCGAAGAAAAATAAGATCGCGCAGCGCCTCAAGGTTCACGCCAGGGCGCGT
>JANMSZ010000219.1:0-2357 GCA_031389925.1 Hyphomicrobiales bacterium
CGGGCGTCGTGACCCACGTGTTCACGCATTTTCCGTTGGAGCTGATGGTGTTCGTCGCGCAACTGCCGCGCGGCGCCGCAGCGCCAAAGGGCGCACGATGGGCCGAGCTTGCGACGGTGCAAGACGAGGCCTTGCCGAACGTCATGCGCAAAGTGTTAGCTCACGCATTCAATAAAAAGATTTAGAGGAAAAGCCATGTCTGACTGGACGCCGAGCACGCGCTATCCCGATCCGTCGATCGTCTCGCTCGACAAGCGCTTCGACAAATACCGGGTGATGCTCACGCATGTGGAGCGGCTGGCGACCGGCACGCTATGGGGCGAGGGCCCTGTTTACTTCGGTGATATGCGTTGCGTGCTGTGGAGCGATATCCCGAACAACCGCATTTTGCGCTGGGACGAAGAGACCGGCGCGACCAGCGTGTTCCGCAAGCCGTCCAACAACGCCAACGGCCACACGCGCGATAGGCAAGGGCGGCTGGTGAGTTGCGAGCATCTCACGCGCCGCATCACCCGCACCGAATATGACGGCACCGTCACGGTGATCTGCGACAATTACGAAGGCAAGCGGCTAAACTCGCCGAACGATGTCGTCGTGAAATCCGACGGCTCGATCTGGTTCACCGATCCGCGCTTCGGCATCCTGAGCAACTACGAGGGCGAGATCGCGGACTCCGAACTGCCGATGAACGTCTATCGCGTCGATGGCGCGTCGGGCGCGGTGACGATCGTTGCCGACGGCATCAATGCGCCGAACGGTTTGGCTTTCTCGCCGGACGAAAAGAAAATCTACATCGTCGAGTCGCGTGCCGAACCCCGCACCATTCTCGTTTTCGACGTTGCGTCCTCGGGTGACAAAATCACGAACCGCAAGCTTCTGATCGACTCCGGGCCGCAGGGTTCGCCCGACGGCTTCCGCATCGATGTCGACGGCAATCTGTGGTGCGGCTGGGGCATGTCGCCGGAACTGGACGGCGTGCGCGTCTTCACGCCCCAAGGCGAGCCGATCGGACATATCTCGTTGCCGGAGCGCTGCGCAAACGTCTGCTTCGGCGGCAAAAAGCGCAACCGCCTGTTCATGGCGGCCGCGCATTCGCTGTATTCGGTCTACGTCAACACGCAGGGCGTGGCGGGAGGTTGATCGATGAACGCCCCGCTTCATATAATCGAAGGCTTGACGGTCACTGAAGCCGAGGCCGTTCATGACTATGTGCAGTTGGCCTTTGGCAGAGAAATTGGCATCTCAATTTATAATGAAATGGATATCTCTCCGAAGTCGGTCGGTGTTGGCGCGCTTATTGGGAAATTAGTATTGGCCGTAACGGAACGCGCGGATGCGATAGAGATAAAGTTCGCTGATGGGACTTTGCTAAAGATCGATTTGCATCCTCAGGCGTATAGAGGCCCAGAAGCGCTACAACTCAATCGTGCTGGCTATCCGCCGGTAATCTGGAACTAGCAGCAGTTGAAAGACGAACCAGAACCCAGAGCGGGCTGCTCTGGGTTCTGAGTCCGCGCAAATCCATCACGGACTGGACTAAATCGCCGGAATTCCCGCCGCCGCGGTGAGGAAAGCGTTTTCCGCCTTCTCGGTGCGGTCCGGTTTCTTCAGTTTGCGCGCCGCCGCCTTGGCGTTGATCTTGCGCTTGGCGATGAGGCCCAGCTTCTTGTCGGTCGCCTTCTCCTCGTTGAGGTTCATGTTGAGGATCTTGGCGACGTCGTTGCGCTTGATCACCTTGGCCCAGGCCACCAGCGTGCCGTAGCGCGCGATCTCGTAGTGCTCGACGGCCTGCGCCGCCGCGATCAGCGCCGCGTTGAGCACCATCTTGTCCTCGATCTCGCCGGCGATCTCGTTGGCCTCGTCGATGATGCCGTCGATCGCCGGGCATTTGGTGCCCTGCGGGATCGATTTGATCATCTTGAACACCCGGTCGAGCCGCTTGATCTGGCCCCTGGTCTGCTTGAGGTGCATCCGCAGGCCTTTTTTCAGCTCGGCGTCGGAGGCCTTCGCGATCATGTCCGGCAGCGATTTTTCGATCTGGTGCTCGGCGTAATAGATGTCCTGCAACGTGTGCACGAACAGCTCGTCGAACGTGTCGATATCGGATGAAAACCAGCCCATGGCTGTACCCTCCCTTATTGGTTCCTGATGCAATAAGTCTTTGCCGGGTTTCAAGTTCCCAAGACCGTGGATTACCGCTAGGAAGCCACCGGAATACTTCAGGAGGACACCCATGAAAATCGAACGTCACGACGTCGGCACCCGCATGAGCAAGTGCGTGGTGCACGGCGACACCGTCTATCTCGCCGGCATTGTCGCGGAAAATCCCAAGGGCAAAAGCACCACGGAGCAGACCC
>JANMSZ010000235.1:0-21774 GCA_031389925.1 Hyphomicrobiales bacterium
CCAAGCGGCCGGTGCGCCTGATCGAGAACCTGCTGACCGGCGAACGTCACATGCTCGAATGGGGCGGCGTGCGCCTGCGCATCAACCCGTCGAACGATCCCGCCCTTGTCTTCCGCTGTCACGCTTAAGGCGCTGCAATGAATGCCCGGCCCAAAATCAACGTTCCAGCGGTTACTGCCGAAGACGACGGCCTGTGGTTCAAGGACGCGATCATCTATCAACTGCACGTCAAGGCGTTCAACGACAGCAATGGCGACGGCATCGGCGACTTCGCCGGCCTGACCGAACGCCTCGATTACCTGCGCGATCTCGGCGTCACCGCGCTGTGGCTGCTGCCGTTCTATCCCAGCCCCGGCCGCGACGACGGCTACGACATCTCCGATTACGGCGACATCAACCCGGACTTCGGCAACCTGAAGGACTTCCGCCGCTTCATGCAGGAAGCCAAGCGTCGCGGCCTGCGGGTGATCACCGAACTCGTGGTCAATCACACGTCCGATCAGCACGACTGGTTCAAGCGCGCCAAACGGAGCCCGCAGGGGTCGAGCGCGCGCGACTGGTACGTCTGGAGCGACACCGACAAGAAATATCAAGGCACGCGGATTATTTTTACGGATACCGAAAAGTCGAATTGGACCTGGGACGCGGAAGCCGGCGCCTATTATTGGCACCGCTTTTTCTCGCACCAGCCGGATCTCAACTTCGACAATCCCCGCGTCGTGCGGTCGGTGCTCCAGGTGATGAAGCGCTGGCTGGACGCCGGCGTCGACGGATTCCGCCTGGACGCGGTGCCTTATCTCTGCGAGCGCGAGGGCACCAATAACGAAAATCTTTCCGAAACACATGCCGTGCTCAAGACCCTGCGAGCCGAGCTTGACGCCTACGCGCCCGGAAAAGTGCTGCTGGCCGAGGCCAATCAGTGGCCGGAAGACGTGCAGCAATATTTCGGCAATGGCGACGAATGCCACATGGCCTATCACTTCCCCTTGATGCCGCGCATCTACATGGCGATCGCGCAGGAAGACCGTTTTCCGATCGCCGACATCATGCGGCAGACGCCGGAAATCCCGCCGAACTGCCAGTGGGCGATGTTTCTGCGCAATCACGACGAACTGACGCTCGAGATGGTGACCGATTCCGAGCGCGACTATCTGTGGTCGACTTATGCCGCCAATCCGCGCGCGCGCATCAATCTTGGCATCCGGCGGCGGCTGGCGCCGCTGATGGACAACGACCGGCGCAAGATCGAACTGATGAATTCGATCCTGATGTCGATGCCGGGCACCCCGATCATTTATTACGGCGACGAAATCGGCATGGGCGACAATATCTATCTCGGCGACCGCAACGGCGTGCGCACGCCGATGCAATGGACGCCCGATCGCAATGGCGGCTTTTCGCGTGCCGATCCGGCGCAGCTTTATCTGCCTTGCATCATGGACGCGGTTTACGGCTACTCCGCCGTCAACGTCGAAGCGCAGACGCGTTCGCTGTCGTCGCTGCTGAGCTGGATGAAGCGCCTGATCGGCGTTCGCAAATCGCACAAGGTGTTCGGCCGCGGCACGCTCACATTTATCCGGCCAAGCAATCGGGCCGTGCTGGCCTATGTCCGCCAGTTGGATGACGACGCGATCCTGTGCGTCGCCAATCTGTCGCGCTCGGCCCAGGCGGTCGAACTCGACCTCAGCCCTTGGAAGGGGCGCATTCCGCAGGAGATGCTGGGGCGGACGCGCTTTCCGCGGATCGGCGAACTGCCTTATTTGGTCACGCTGCCGCCTTACGGCTTCTTCTGGTTCCAGCTCCTGCCGAAAACCGAACCGGCACCCGAGCCGGTGCATCACCGCGAACTCGCCACGCTGGTGCTCGGCCCGGAAGGCAACACGATGCTGGGGGGATGGACGCGCCGGACGTTCGAGACCGACGTGCTGCCGGCTTTCCTGCCCGACCGCCGCTGGTTCGGCGACAAAGGCCTGCATCGCATTTCAGCGACCGTATCCGTAGCCATCGCCGTCGAACAGGGTCCCGACCGCTTCGGCTTCACGATTGTCGATGTCACCGGCACTCACGGCATCAGCCGCTACTTCCTGCCGGTGACAATTCGGTGGCTCCGCTCCACGCAGATCGAGCGCCCGCCCGGTTGCGTGCTGGCCGCGGTACGTCGCGGCCCCCGCGAGGGCACGCTGCTCGATGCCTGCGGCGAGATTGAATTCATTTCGGTGCTGCTGGCTAAAATTCGTGCCGGCGAGACAGTGGGCACCGAGTCCCAGAAGCTCGTATTCCGCCCGACGTCTGCCATAGCTGAAATTCCGCCGGACGAGATCAAGAAGGTTACCGCCGTCGATCGTGAGCAATCCAACAGCAGCATCATCGTCGACGACAAATACGTCATCAAGATTCTGCGCCGGATCGCACCCGGAATTCATCCGGAAACCGAAATTGGGCGCTTCCTGACCGACGTCGCGCATTTCAAGAATTCGCCGGCGTTGCTGGGTACGGTTGAATTGGTGGAAGGCGGCGACCAGACCAGCGCGCTCGCCGTCGTGCACGCTTTTGTCGAAAACCAAGGCGATGCCTGGACCGTAACCAGCGCCATGCTGGATCGGCTGGTCGACGAGCAGCGGCTGCTGCCGAACGAAGCGGTCGCCGAGACGTCGGAGATTTCCGCCATGCTGCAATGGATGCGGCAAATCGGCAGGCGGACGGCCGAGCTTCACCTCGCTTTCGCGACGCCGACCGACGACCCGGCTTTTGCCCCCGAGCCTATATCGGCCAACGATACCGCGCGGTGGGCGGAAGGCTTGCTCGCCCGTGCGCACAGCGTCTTCGGCCTCATCGAGCACAACATGGCCAAGCTGCCGGAAACAACCACCGCTATGGCGCAGCGACTGCTTCAGCATCGCCATGCTGTTGCCGCATACATCGAGGCGACGCGTCGTGCAAAATACGACGGTCTGAAGACTCGTCACCACGGCGATTTCCACCTCGGGCAAATTCTGATCGCCAAAGACGATGCCTATATTCTCGATTTCGAAGGCGAGCCGCGCCGCAGGCTCGACGACCGTCGCCGCAAAGAGCCACCCGCGCGCGATGTCGCAGGCTTCATCCGCTCCATCGATTACGCGATCAGCGCGGCCATGGACCGGGAGCCCAACCTCAGCCCGGAAGATCGCGCCACGCTGGTAAAGCAAATCCGCATTTGGGGCGATCGCCTGACCGCGGCCTATTGGGAAAGTTACCAAGCGACACTCGGCGAGGCCCGCCTTTGGCCGACCGACGAAGGGCAACTCCGCCAGTTGCTCGACCTGTTCCTGCTGGAAAAGGCCTTCTACGAAATCGAATACGAAATCACCAACCGACCGTCGTGGGTTCATATCCCGCTCGAGGCGACGTTGCGCATCCTCGAACAGCGCGGAGTGATCACATGAGCAAACAGACCCTCACAGCAGAGATGGACGCCCCCTATCGTTTCCCGCCGGTGCTCTCCGATTTAGACCTGTATCTGCTCGGCGAGGGCAACCACCTCAAACTTTACGACAGGCTCGGCGCGCATCCGATGGAGATGGAAGGCGTCGCCGGCGTCGCCTTCGTGGTATGGGCGCCGAATGCCCGGCGCGTCAGCGTCGTCGGCGATTTCAATTTCTGGGATGGCCGCCGTCATGCGATGCGCGTACGCGGCAATGGCTATTGGGAGATTTTCATCCCCGGCGCGCGCGCCGGCGACAAATACAAATACGAGATCGTGGCGCGTAACGGCGCCTTGCTGCCGCTCAAGTCCGACCCGCTCGCCTTCGGCGCGGAGATGCGCCCCTCGACAGCGTCCGTCGTTGTCGACGCGACCGCGTTGCCAAAGCCGGTGCCGTCGCGCGACGGCATCAACGCGCTCGATCAGCCGATGTCGATCTACGAAGTCCATCTCGGCTCCTGGCGGCGCAAGGGCGACAACGGCCAGTTCTGGCTGAACTACCGCGAGATCGCCGAGCAGCTTCCGGCCTATTGCACCGAGATGGGTTACACCCATGTTGAACTGCTGCCCGTGTCGGAGCATCCGTTCGACGGCTCGTGGGGTTATCAGCCGACCGGGATGTTCGCGCCGACGAGCCGTTTCGGCACGCCGGCCGAGTTTGCGATGCTGATCGACGCCTTCCATAAGGCCGGCATCGGCGTGCTGCTCGACTGGGTGCCCGGCCATATCCCCGACGATCCCCACGGCCTCGCAAATTTCGACGGTACGGGGCTGTACGAACACGCGGATCCGCGCCAGGGCCGCCACATGGACTGGGGCACGCTGATCTACAATTACGGGCGCGTCGAGGTGACGAACTTTCTCATCGCCAATGCGCTGTTCTGGATCCAGCGTTACGGCGTGGATGGCCTGCGCGTCGATGCCGTCGCCTCAATGCTTTATCTCGACTACAGCCGTCCCAAGGACGGCTGGGTGCCGAACAAGCACGGCGGGCGCGAAAATATCGAAGCCATCGACTTCCTGCGCCGCGCCAACACCGAACTATTCGGCCAGTACCCGAACTCCACCACCGCTGCCGAAGAATCCACCGCATGGCCGATGGTGTCGCGCCCGGTCGACTGGGATGGGTTAGGCTTCGGCTACAAGTGGAACATGGGGTGGATGCACGACACCCTCGACTACATGTCGAAGGATCCGGTCTACCGCCGTCATCACCACGGCAACATTCTCTTCGGCCTGCACTATGCGTTTTCGGAAAATTTCATCCTGCCGCTGTCGCACGACGAAGCCGTACACGGCAAACGCTCGATCCTCGGCCGCATGCCCGGCGACGCGTGGCAGCGTTTCGCCAACTTGCGCGCTTATTACAGCTTCATGTTCGGCCATCCAGGCAAGAAGCTAATGTTCATGGGCAGCGAGTTCGGTCAGGACACCGAATGGAACCACGACATCGGCCTGCCCTGGCATTTGCTCGACAAGCCGGAACACGCCGGTATCCAGAATCTCGTGCGCGATTTAAACAAGCTTTACGGTGCGACTCCGGCGTTGCATGCGCTCGATTGCGACGCCGCCGGCTTCGAATGGCTGGTCGCCGACGATGCCAACAACAGCACCTTCGCCTGGCTGCGCAAGGGCAAGAACCCGACCGACCGTTGCGTTGTCGTCGTCAATTTCACGCCCCAGGTCATTCGTGACTATCGCGTGCGTGTGCCGTTCGCCGGGAAATGGCACGAAGCGCTCAATTCAGATGCAGCGTTGTATGGCGGCAGCAATGTTGGGAACGCTGGAGCCGTCTCCACCGTTGTGACACGCGACACCCCGGAGCTTCATCTTGTTCTCCCACCCCTTGCTGCCATCTTTCTCGTTCCTGAGGTCTAACGGCCAAACCTCGGCAGGTTCACCGCATCCGCTCGGCGCAAGCTGGGACGGGCGCGGCACGAACTTCGCCTTGTTTTCGGCTCATGCGACCAAGGTGGAACTGTGCCTGTTCGATCGCGAGGGCCGCCGCGAAACAGAACGCGTTGCCCTGCCCGAGCGCACCGAGGACGTCTGGCACGGCTATTTTTCGCATGTGTCGCCGGGCCAGCTTTATGGCTATCGCGTGCATGGCCCCTATGAGCCGGACGCCGGTCACCGTTTCAATCCAAACAAACTGCTGATCGATCCCTACAGCAAGCAGTTGGGCGGCCACTTCGCATGGTCCGACACGCATTTCGGCTACCGTACCGGCAGCAAGCAGGAGGATTTGTCGTTCGACCGGCGGGACAGCGCCCGGCATATGGTCAAGTCGGTCGTGGTCGACCCTGCACACACATGGGCGCGCGAGCGGCGCCAGCAGATTCCCTGGGAAGACACCATCATCTATGAGGCCCACGTCAAAGGCCTGACGCAAACCCGAATGGATCTGCCAGCAGATGCGCGGGGCACCTATCGCGGCCTATCGGAACGCGGAACAATCGCGCATCTGCGCAAGCTCGGCGTCACCGCGATCGAACTGCTGCCGATCCATGCCTTTCTCGACGACCGCTATCTGCTCGACCGCGGTCTGAAGAATTACTGGGGCTACAATACGCTGAGTTTCTTCACGCCCGCGGCGCGCTACGCCCACGGCAATGAGGTCAATGCGTTCCGCTCTACCGTGGCGACGCTGCACGACGCCGGCATCGAGGTCATTCTCGACGTGGTCTATAACCACACCTGCGAGGGCAACCAGCTGGGCCCGACGCTGTGCTACCGCGGCATCGACAACGCCTCCTACTATTGGCTGATGCCGGACAATCCGCGCTATTACGACGACTTCACGGGCACCGGAAATTCGTTGAAGCTCGCCCATCCGCGCGTGCTGCAAATGGTGATGGATTCGCTGCGGATGTGGGTCGAGACGTTCCACGTCGACGGCTTCCGCTTCGATCTCGCCAGCACTTTGGCGCGCGGGCCGGCCTTCGACCGCAACGCGCCGTTTCTGACCGCGGTTCGCCAAGACCCGGTGCTGGCCAGCGTGAGGATGATCGCCGAGCCTTGGGACGTCGGCCTCGGCGGCTATCAAGTGGGCGGCTTTCCGACCGGCTGGTCGGAATGGAACGACCAGTATCGAAAGACGCTGCGGCAGTTCTGGCGCGGCGAAGGCAATCTGGTCGGCGATCTCGCCCGCCGCATGACCGGCTCGGCCGAACAATTCCAGCACGACAGCCGCGGGCCGCACTCCAGCATCAACCACGTCACGGTCCATGACGGCTTCACGCTGGCCGATCTCGTCAGCTACGAAAGCAAGCACAACGAAGCCAACGGCGAAGACAACCGCGACGGCTCCGACGACAATGTCAGCACCAATTGCGGTGTCGAAGGGGAAACCGACAATCCGGAGATTGTCGCCATCCGCCGCCGTATTCGCGCCAATCAGCTCGCCTGCCTGTTCCTGGCGCAAGGCGTGCCATTGATGCTCGCCGGCGACGAAGTCGCCAACGGCCAGAACGGCAACAACAATACCTATTGCCAAGACGATGAGATCGGCTGGGTCGATTGGTCGAAGCTCGGCACCGAGGACGATTTTACATCGCTCGTTGGCGAACTGACGAGGTTGCGGCAGCGATTTCCGCAGATCAAGCCGCACCGCTGGGTCGAGGGAAAAAGAGCCGACGGCTCTTACGACGTCAAATGGCTCACACCGAGCGCCGCCGAGATGGGCGAGCCGGACTGGAATTTTCCCGACGGCCGCTTCTTGTCGTATGTGCTGGCCCCGCCCGAAAGCGGCGGCGAACCGGCCTTCATCGTGCTCAACGGCGCCGACGACGACGTCGAGATCACGTTCCCCGAGTGGCCGAATGTCGGCCGCTGGCAAAACGTGCTCGATACCTCGATAGGTCCGGCGGAGCATGATCCCGTCGCCACCGGCGGCCATTGGACCTCGCGGTCGAAATCCGTTCTCGCGTTTGCGGGCGAGCCGTGACAGGCGCGCCAGCGCGACCGTCAGGCGCCCGCTTTCAAGTCGCTCCGGTACGGGCCTTGGCGTTCTGAATCGCCTGCCACACTTTATGAGGCGTCGCTGGCATACGGATATCCTGCACGCCATAGCGGCTCAGCGCATCGACGATGGCGCCGATGATCACGGCGGGCGCTGCTGTCGTGCCGCCCTCACCGCCGGCTTTGATGCCCAGTGGATTGGTCGGCGATAGCACTTCGGCAATTTCGCAAGTGAATGACGGCAACTGATTGGAGCGCGGCATGCCGTAATCCATCAGCGAGCCGCACAGCGGCTGGCCGGAATCGGCATCGACCACGCATTGCTCCCACAACGCCTGGCCGATGCCCTGCGCGATGGCGCCGTGCGTCTGGCCGTGAACGATGAGCGGGTTGATACAGCGGCCGACGTCGTCGACCGAGGCGTAGCGCGTCAGCTTCAGGCCGCCGGTGTCGGGATCGACCTCGATTTCGCAGGTCGCGCAGCCGTTCGGAAACACCGGGTCGTGCATTTCGTTGTCGGTGACGACGGCAAGGCCGGCTTTCAGGTCCTCGGGCAGTTCGTGCTTGGTCAGCTCCTGCGCCAATTCAATGAAGTCGAAAGTACGGTTGGTGCCGCTCGAAAACCGGCCGTCCTTGAAATCGATCTGGTCGGGCGCTACGCCAAGAACGATCGCAGCGAGACATTTGCCTTTGGCGATCATCTGCACGGCGGCGATCGAGAATACCGTCGCCGCGTGACGCATGGAGCGGCCGGAATGGCTGCCGCCGCCGGCTTTCACGACGTCGGTGTCGCCCATAATGATGCGCACGCTTTCGGCCGGCACGGACAACAAGTCGGCGATCACCTGCGCGAAGCTGGTCTGGTGCCCCTGCCCGGCAGGCTGCGTGCCGATGATGACATCCACAAGACCATCGGGCCGCACAGTGATTCGAGCCTGTTCCTTGGGCGCGCCGATCGAAGACTCGACATAGTTGGCGAGCCCGCGGCCGAGCAGCTTGCCGCGCTTGGCGGCCTCGCGCTTGCGGGCGGCAAAGCCGTCCCAATCGGCGATGCGCATGGCGAGGTCCATTGAATCTTCGTAGCGGCCGCTGTCGTAAAGCATGCCGACCGCGTTGCGGTAGGGCATGGCCTTGGGCTTTACGAGGTTACGCCGGCGCAATGAGATGCGGTCGATGCCAAGCTTCGTCGCGGCGATATCGATCAGCCGTTCGACGGCAAACGTCATCTCCGGACGCCCAGAGCTGCGATAGGCCTGCGTCGGCACTGTATTCGTGTAGACCGACATCGCGCGCAACGTCGCCACCGGGATGGCGTAGCTGCCGGTGATCAGGCCGGCACCTTTGCTGAGCGGCGACAGCGACACGCAACGCGCGCCGGCATTACTGATATTGGTCGCGCGCAGCGCCAGAAATTTTCCTTTGGCATCCAGCGCCAGTTCGAATTTCGCGACGAGATCGCGGCCCTGGTAATCGCTGAGGAAGCATTCCGAGCGGGTCGAGGTGCATTTGATTGGCCGCTTGAGTTTGCCCGCGGCCCACAGGATCAGCCCATATTCGACATAGACGCGATTGCGCGTGCCGAAATTGCCGCCGACGTCCAATGTCAGCACGCGCAGAATTTCCGGATCGATGCCGAGCACATCGACGATTTCCCGCTTCTGGCGCACGGCGCCGCCACCGCCGGCGTGAAGCGTGTAGCGCCCCGTCGCCGCGTCGTAATTGGCGACGCAGGCGCGCGGCTCCATTGGAACGCCGGTGACGCGATCGATATGGAAGTCCATCGCGACCGTGTGCGCGGCCTCGGAAAACGCTTTGTCCGTTCCGGTTTTGTCGCCGAAATGAGTGTCGACCAGAATATTGTCGGGCAGTTCGTCCCAGACCGCCGGCGCGCCGGGCTTCATGGCGTCTTCGGATTGGCAGACGAAGGGCAGTTCTTCGTAGACGACTTCGAGCGCCTCGGCCGCGTCCATCGCCTGGGCGCGGGTTTCCGCCACCACCATCGCCACCGGCTCGCCAACGTGCCGCGCTTTGTCCGCGGGCAGCAGCAGATGCGGGCCTTGGAAGATGGTCGTGCCGCCGGGCCCGGTCAGCTTCATGTCGTCGCGCGTTTTCGGCAGCGGATCGTGCTGAATGGCACCGAGGCCATCGGCCTGACAGTCGGCGCCGGTATAGACGCCGAGCACGCCCGGCATCGCGAGCACCGCGCTCTTGTCGATACGAACGATACGCGCATGCGGGTGCGGCGAGCGCACCATGGCCGCATAAGTCTGCCCCGGATAGCTGAAGTCGTCGCTGTACTGACCCTTGCCGGTAATCAGCCGCGCGTCTTCGGTGCGCGGCGTCGGCTGACCAATGAAACGAAATGTCGATTCAGGAAGCGTCATTGTCTGCCAAGCTCATTGAAGGTTCGCGGGGGAAGGCGCCGGTCACTTGGCATTCTTGTCGGCAGCCGGCATCGATTTGATGACCTTCGCCCACCGCTCGGTCTCGGCTTTGATGAACACGCGGAAGTCTTCCGGGCTACCGCCGCGCGCGTCCAGGCCCTGGACGCCGAGTTGCTTCAAGACGTCCGCGTCCTTCAGCGCCTCATTGCTCGCCTTCGAGATTTTCTCGACGATTGCCGCCGGTGTGCCGGTTGGCGCGAGCAGACCGAACCAGACGCCGGTGTTATAGCCGGTCAATCCGGATTCCGCGATCGTCGGCAGATCGGGCGCTATGCTGGCGCGTTTGGATTCCGTCGTGGCCAGGGGCTTGACGGTGCCCTGCTTGATCAGGCCGACGACGGTGGACGACGGCGCGAACATCACCTGGATGCGGCCGGCGATGAGATCGGTCACGGTCTGCGCGCTGCCGGGATAGAGAACGCCCCGCATCTTGATGCCGGCCATCTGTTCGAACAATTGCGTCGCCATATAGGGACCGCTGCCGACACCGGCAGCGCCATAGAGCAACTCGTCGGGCTTCGACTTGGCGAGCGCGACGAGCTCCTGGACGCTGTTGACCTGGAGCGCGGGCGTGACGACGAGGATGTTCGGGATCGAGCCAATCAGGACGATCGGTTCAAGATCGGTCTGGAAATTCACGCCCTTCCCAGGCATCAGCGTGGTGTTGATCGTCGCCGCGATGGTCGCGAGCAGAAGCGTGTAGCCGTCCTTCGGCGCGCGCGCGACGAAGTCGGTCGCGATCATGCTGCTGGCGCCGGGCCGGTTCTCGACGATCACCGTCTGGCCGAGGATTTGGCTGAGCTTGTTGCTGACAATGCGCGCCGCGACATCGCCGCTGGAGCCGGCGGCGAAGCCGACGATCAAGCGGATCGGCCGCGCCGGATAACTATCCTGCGCCCGCGACAAACCGGGCGCGAGCATCAGGGCCAGGACAAGCGCGAGGACCAGTTTCTTGCCTATCGACATCTTTCACTCCCCGCACCAAACGGTGCTTATTGCTTTTGTGGCGATTGCGCCAAAATCCATCGCTGGTGTCCAGCGATGTTTGATCATGACAGATGCAAAATCAGCGTCCCAGCCGCCTTGGTTTGCAGACCGGCCTGGTTTACAGGACATTCGGCCCCGCCGCGCGCCGCCAAGGAGGCAAGGTCAATGAATACGCCCGCCCAAGATGCGCCCTCCGACTTGCAGGAACACCTGGCCCGGCTGACCGCGCGGGGGCTGGTCACGCGGATCGACCGGCCGATCAACAAAGACACCGAACTGCACCCGCTCGCGCGCTGGCAATTCCAGGGCGGATTGCGCGACGAGGAACGCCGCGCGTTTCTCTTCACCAAGGTGACCGGCGCGGGCGGCGAGCGCTACGACATTCCCGTTCTGGTCGGCGGGCTCGCCGCCTCGCCTGAAATCTATGCGACCGGGCTCGGCGTACCGGTTGAAGACATCGGCCGCGTGTGGGTCAGAGCCATGGCCGAGCCGATCGCGCCGGTGCTGGTGGACAATGCGCCGTGCCAGGAAGTCGTCATGACCGGAGCGGAGTTGCAGGCCAGCGGCCTTGCCAGCCTGCCGGTGCCGATTTCAACGCCCGGCTTCGACTCCGCGCCCTATCTCACCGCCACGCTGTGCGTGACCAAGGACCCGGACAACCACATCCAGAACATGGGCACCTATCGCGCCGCGCTCAAAGCCAACGACCGGCTCGGCGTGCGCATGGCCTCGCGCTTAAGCGGCGCCGGCGGCTATCTGCATTGGGAAAAATACAAGAAGCTCAAGCAGCCGATGCCGTGCGCTATTGTCCTCGGTTGCGCGCCCGCCGTGTTGTTCACCGGACCGCAGAAACTTCCGATCGACGTCGATGAAATGGCGGTCGCCGGCGGACTGATGGGCAGACCGGTGCGAACCGTGCGCTGCAAGACCATCGACCTGATCGTGCCAGCGAACGCGGAAATCGTCATTGAGGGATTGATCGATACCGACCTGCTGGAACCGGAAGGCCCGTTCGGCGAGAGCCACGGCCACGTGGCGCTGGAAGACTTCAACATGTCGATGCGCGTGACCGCGATCACCCGCAAGAAGAAGCCGGTGTTCGTGTCGATCATCAGCCAGGTGACGCCCAGCGAGTCCTCGGTGATGAAGCGCATCGCCTACGAGCCGATGTTCCTCGAGCACCTGCGCCATGCGCTCGGCATTCGCGGCGTCAAACGCGTGGTGATGCACGAGCCGTTGTCCAACTTGCGCAAGATCATCTTCGTGCAGTTCGAGCGCGGCACGCCGCGCACCGAAATTTGGCGCGGCATGCAGGGCGCGGCGACGCTGCAGGCGCAATGCGGCAAGCTCGTCATCGCCGTCTCGGAGGACATCGCGCCGGAGAATGCCGACGCCGTGTTCTGGTCCTTGGCCTACCGCTCGAATTTCATGGAAGACACATTGATGGTGCCCTATCGCTCCAGCGGCCACGGACCCAAGTCCGGCCGCGCCGCGATGGAAGGCACGTTGATGATCGACGCCACGCTCAAGAGCGACATGCCGCCGCTGGCGCTGCCGGCGGAAGAATACATGACCAAGGCCAAGAAAATCTGGGAAGAGATCGGCCTGCCGCGCATCGTGCCGCAATCGCCGTGGCACGGCTATCAACTGGGCGATTGGGACGAAGAATACACAGTGTTTGCCGACGCCGCGGTGACCGGCGGCTGGCGCAAAAGCGGCGAGCAGACCTACGCTAGACGGCGCGGCCATCTGAAGCCGGAAACGCCGGTGCATGTCGCCGATGGCAAGAAGAAGTAAGACCGCCTATTTGAGAATGCGCCGCGACACCTTCATGCGCTGAACCGCGTCGCCCGCGAGGTGCGACCAGATGAAGGCGTCACGCACCAGTTTGTCGGCGTTTTCATCAAGTATGCCGGCGCTGTCGTGGACGTCGGCGTTTAGCTCAGCCACTTCCTGGATGACGTCGGTAGCGAGATTCATCACCAGACCGGCATTCGCCGAATGCGCCCGCTGATCGTGCTCGTAGGCGACGCGCATCACGAATGAGCGCAACGCCTCGGTGAGCGCGCACATGCGGTTGATCTTGAGCTGGATGACCTGCTGTTCCTTCAAAAGCTTGCCGCCCTGGGTCGCGGTGCGCGCAAGCTCGATCGACTGCTCGCAGGCGGCGTCGCAGACGCCGAGCGCATTGGCCGCCAGTTCGAGATCGCCGAATAGGTCGCCCGATGAATCGCCAGTACTCTTCGCATAGGCGCCGTTCACTTCGCCGATGACGTTGGCGTGCGGGACGCGGGCGTTCTCGAAGATCATCTCGCCGTTCTGATAGAAGCGCCAGCCGCTTTTGTTGAACACCTTGCCGACGCGGAAACCGGGCGTGTCCTTCGGTACCAGGAACAAAGTGACGCCGTTGCGCAGCGGGGCCTGCGCATCGGTGCGAACGTCCAGGAAGAACAACTTGCCGACATTGCCGTTGGCGATGAAAGTCTTCTCGCCGTTCAAGATCCATTCGTCGCCGCGGCGTTCGCCGCGCAATTTGACGCCGGCCTTCGGATCGTCCGGCGGCAGGCGGTTGTCGGAGCCGCCGCTCGGCTCGGTGATGCCCTTGCCCAGCACGAAGGTGTCGTCTTCCATAAATGGCTTGAGGAAGCGATCTTTCTGATCCTGCGTGCAAGCTTGCGAAATCAAATGGCTCCACTTCCAGCACTGGCTGAAGGCTTTCGACATGGCGCTGTCGCCCTTGGCGAGCTCGGCCATGACCAGCGCCTGCGTCACGAAGTCGATAGCGTGGCCGCCCCACTCCTTCGGCACGACGGCGGTGCGGAAGCCGAGCTTGGAGCCCTGCTTGATGATGTCCCAGTCGATGGTCTTGGCCGGGTCGGCGATCTTGTCGCGCGACAGCGAAGCCGGGCGCAGCACTTCCGCCGCGAATTTCCGCGCCTTCATCTGCCAGGCGCGCTGCTCTTCGTTCAACGAGAAATCCATCGCGGTGTCCTCTTCTCAAGCCGGCCGAACGCCGGCGAGCGTCTCGGCAATCCGCAGCTTGGCATCGGCGTTGCCGTCACCGGCGCGCAGACAGATATAGGCGTCGTGAATATATTTCTGCAGCGGCATGTCGCGCATGACGCCCATGGCGCCGAACAACTCGGCAGCATCCTTGGCGGCACGATAGACGGCGGTCGAGGTGAACACGCGCGCCATCGCCGCCAGCGGCAGGTCCGGCAGGCTTCGGTCGGCCACGGCGTCCGGATGGTCCGACGCGTAAGCCGCGCGCCAGACGGCGTTGCGCGCAACATCAAGGCTGATGGCGATGTCGGCCAGCTTCGTCGCCGTCGCCTCATGCTCGATGATGCGTTTGCCGCCCTGAACGCGGATACCGGCATAGTCCAGCGCGGCCTCATATGCGGCGCGGCCGATGCCGAGGTTGATAGCCGACTCCGTCACACGGCCGGCGTCGGGGCCCGCGTCGCCCTTGAGCAGATTGCCGGCGGGGACGCGGCAGTCTGACAGCGTGAGATCACCGCCATCGCCATGGAAGGCTCGCTTGGCTTGAGGGATCGCGCGCACGGTGAGACCCGCCGCATCGGCCGGAACGGCGAACAAATGCGTGCCGGTCTTGCCGTCCACATCGGCTTCGGCCGAGACAATGAACAGCTTGGCGACAGAGCCGTTGGCGACGCCGCTCTTGGCGCCGTTGATGATCCAGTCGCCGTTCGGCCCGCGCGCAGCCTTGGTCGCGATGCGGCCTTCGGTTCGTTTCTGGTGGTACGCAACGCCGATCCGCGTGTCGGTCTCCGGCTCACGGCCAGCGAAGGCCAAGTGAAAACGATCGTCTGACGTGAACATGGGCAGAAATCGCTCGCGCTGCGCCGGCGTCATCAATTGATCGAACAGGATATGGCTCAAGGCGGAAGTCTCGGCCAGCACTGCCGCGATGTCGACGTCGCCGACGGCCAGTTCCTCGGTCACGATGCAACTGGTCAACGCATCCGCCCCGGCGCCGCCGCTTTCCTCCGACAGTGCCATGGTCCGCAGCCCCATCTGCGAAGCCTTGTCCAGCAGATCGACCAGCAACGACTGCTCAAACGGCTCCAGACGTTCCGACTTGATCGCGATCGGTTTTAGTTCTTGCGCGACGAAATCCCGGATCATGTCGCGGAATTCGAGCTGCTCGGCACTCAGATGGAGACTGTACATGTCACTCGTCTTTTCTTGATTTCTAAAACCGCGAACCGGCGGCACGAAACGAAGTCACGCCGCCACCGCCGCGGCAATCGCGTCGCCCATTTCCGTGGTGCTGGCCTTGCCGCCGAGATCGCGCGTCAGGCTTTTCTCCTCGGCGATGACTTTCTCAACGGCCTTTTGCATCAAGTCCGCGGCGGCGCTCGCGTTCGGATTATTGTGCTTGCGGCCGAGCCACTGCAGCAACATCTGGCCCGACATGATCATCGCATAGGGATTGCCGATATTCTTGCCGGCGATGTCCGGCGCGGAGCCGTGCGTGCATTGCGCCATCGCCTGCCGCTCGCCGACGCACAGGCCTGGGGCAAGGCCAAGTCCGCCGACGAGTCCTGCGCCGATATCGCTGAGAATGTCGCCGAACTGATTGGTCGTGACCACGACGTCATACTGATGCGGCGCCATCACGAGCTTCATCGAGACGGTGTCGATCATGCCCTCATTGAAGGTGACGTCGGGATACTCTTTGGCGACCTTGCGGCATTCCTCCGCGAACATACCGCAGGCCAGCCGGTACACCGGCTCCTTGTGCGCGGCGGTAACCGTCTTGCGCGGACGCGTGCGCGCCAGTTCGAAGGCCTCGCGCGCGACGCGGTTGGAGCCTTTGCGCGTGATGACGCGCATGGCGACGGTGATGTCGTCATTCGGCCTGAACTCCGCGGAGCCCGCGACGACGGTTTCGGAATACAGCATGCCTTCGGTGAGTTCGCGCACAAAGACGATATCGATATCCTTGTGCACGGACTTGATGTTCGCAAACGAGCGCGACGGCCGCAGCGCCGCGAACAATTCGTATTTCTTGCGCAGCGGCGGCATCACCCAGGTGGGATCGTTGCGCGGATACGTGCCGTGACCGATCGGTCCGAAAATCCAGCCGTCGAGTTTCCACAAGGCGTCAGCAGTCACGGCCGGCAGTGTATCGCCATGCTCCTCATGGCCGCGCCGCCCGATCGGCAGCTCCTGCCATTCGATGGCGAGGCCGGTGCGCGCGGCGGCGGCCTTCATGACCTTGACGCATTCGGGCACGACTTCGGGGCCGACGTCGTCGCCTAACAAAATTCCAATCTTCACGGGCGTTCCTCGTGGACAAATTCCCTGTGTTCCGTTAAACGGAACATCGTCTTGTTGAATGAAACGCTAGGAGCGGCCTTCCGGCTTGTCAACGGCGGCAAACGAAGCGACCCGCATCAAAGGGATTCAAATGGCCGACGACACAGGAACGGTGTCGCGAATATTGCAGGTGCTGAGCTGCTTCAGCGAGCAGCAGGAATGGCGCGTGGGTCTGCTCGCGCAGCGCCTGAACTTGCCGCGCAGCACGGCGCACCGGCTGCTCAATCTCTGCCGCGCGCAAGGTTTCATCGACACCGACGAGCACGGCACCTACCGGCCCGGTCTGGCATTTTACCGGCTGGCCGGCCGCCTCTCGTTCCAGATGCCGCTGCGCCGCATCGTCCACCCGTTGCTGACCGAGTTCACGAATACATTTGGTGAAGCATCACTGTTGACGGTGGCCGACCGCGCCGCGCTCAAGGTGTTCTTCACCACCAAGGCCGAGCCGGCGGCGTCCATGCGCTATGTCATCGAGACCAATGTGCTGGCGCCGCTCGGCTGGGGCGCGAGCGGGCGCTGTGTTCTGGCCTATTTGAGCGAAGCGGACATCGCCGAGGTGGTCCGGCGCGCCGAGCCCTCGCCGGTCGATGGCCGGCCGCTCGATGGTAAGGAATTACTCAAATCGCTACCGAAGATCCGTAATAAGGGTTACGCGATCACGCAAAACCAGCGTACCCCGGAGGGCGTCGGCATCGCCGTGCCCTTCTTCGATGCCGCCGGCGAGGTCGCCGGGAATGTTTGCGTCACGGTCCCCGTGTTCCGCTTCCGCCCGCAGGACGAGCCGACCTTCGTGCGCGCACTGGCCGCGATGGCGGCGAAGATTTCCGAAGCGCTTGGTTCAACGCGCGTCCACAAGATCGCCGACTGACGATCAGCGCCGGCTGGAACGGCGGCCCCCGGCCATCCGGTCAAGCACCTCGCACACCGACGCGGTGTCGTGCTGACTAAGCCCCTGCGCCATCGCCGCGCTATAGATCGGAACGCAGGTGGTAAAGAGCGGCGTCGGACAATCGACCGATTTCGCCATGTCGCCGATGACCTGCATGTCCTTCTGCCAAACTTCGACCTTCATCGTTGCGGGCAGATATTTGCGATCCACCATGAACTTACCGCGCAGCTTGAACACGCCGGTGCCGACCACCGGGCTGGCCGCGAACAGATCCCACACCTGCTGCGCGTCGAGGCCCATCTTGCGCGCGAAGGTCATCGTTTCACCGACCGCGACGTTGTAGATCGCGACCAGGTGGTTCGCGACGAACTTCATCTTGCTGCCATTGCCGAAGGCGCCGACATAGGGTGCGTTGCGGGTGAAGACCTCGAAGACCGGTTTGACCTTCTTGGCGGCTGCCGCATTTCCACTGACGAAAATCGTCCAGCTGCCTTCCTTCATGCGCCGGGCCGTTCCGCTAATCGGACAGTCGAGCACGGTGACGCCGACGCGGCCTAACGCCGCCTTGGCCCGCTCCTTGTCGGCGATCGGCAATGTGCTCGTCTCGATCACAATCAAACGGGACTTCCGCGACTTTGCGCGTTTGGCGACAATTTCCGCAACGACAGCGTCGAGCGCCGCCGTGCTTGCCAGCGAGGTGATGACAATTTCGGCGCTGCTCGCGACGGCCGCGCCAGACGGCAGACTGCGGCCGCCGGCCCGCTTTAAATCGCTACGCGCCTTGGCGCGGATGTCGGTGCCAACCACACGAAAACCAGTGGCAATCAAGGCTTTTGCCATGGCGCTACCCATGATGCCGAGGCCGATTACTCCAACGATGGGCTTCATCGAATTTTCTCTCCCCAACCGCGTCAGTTCTGCCGCAATGCAATACGCGACGAAATTTTTTCGCGCTTCTCTATGTGGGATATCGCCTGGCTGTCGCGCGGGCAAGCAGATCGGTTTGCTTCGGCGTTCCGATGCGCGGAACAAGATGTCGGCGTCTCTTGACTCGCGTGACCGTGTGTAATGTCTTTATCTCGAAATCTTTCACACGGTGACGCGAGGCCGGCCTTATGTCTTCGCTGCAGCCTTTAGCAGCCGTACCGCGTGGAATTATTCACGTCCCGGTGACGCCGTTCACGGCCGACAATAAAGTCGATCTCGACACCTTCGCCCGCGTCATCGAATTCTTGCTTCGGCACGATGCGTCGTCGCTCTGCGTCAACCTTCATCTCGCGGAGTCGCTCAATCTGACGATGGACGAGCGCAAGCTGCTCGCCAGGACCGCGGTCGAGGTCGTTGCGGGCCGCGTGCCGGTCATCGTGCATGTCAGCATGCCCGGCACCGACCAGGCCATCGATCTCGCGCGCGATGCCGAGAAAGCCGGCGCTGACGCCATCACCGCGATCACGCCTTATTACTGGAAGCCCCCGCAGGAAGCGCTGTACGAACATTTCGCGGCCATCATGTCGGCGACCGCGCTGCCGTTCATCGCCTACAGCTCGCCGACCATCATGGACGGCGTCGGCATCACGCCGGCAACGCTGGTCAAATTGATGGAGCGATTTCCGCGCTTCATCGGGCTGAAAGAGGCGAGCCACAATTGGGAGAAGTATCTAGAGCTCGGCCGCGCGGCGCGAACCGTACGGCCCGATTTCGGCCTGTTCGTCGGCACCGAATGGATGATCCCGTGCCTGACGCTCGGCGGCACGGCCTGCATGTCGGTGTTCGGCGGCATCTCGCCCCGCTTTGTGAAATCGCTCTATGATCTGACAACCGCCGGCCGCCTCAAAGAGGCGCTCGAACTGCAGTACAAGTTTTCAGACCTCTATCAGATCAACAAAGTCGAATATCCGGCGCCGACGAAGGCAATGTGGGAGATCATGGGGCGGCCGGTTGGCGCGCCCCGGCTGCCGAACCGCCCGCTGTCCGCCGAAAGAAAGAAGGAGATCAAGTCCGTGCTCGAAAGGCTCGGGCTGTTCGATACCGAACCACACGGCTGGTAGCCGCAAACTCAACGAACAGGGAGGAAACAATGAAAAAATTAATATCCACATTCCTAGCCGCGACCGGTCTCTTGGCCGTCATTGCGGCACCGTCGATGGCTCAGGATTGGCCGCAGAAACAAACGATCAAAATGATCGTTCCGTTTCCTGCCGGCGGCGGCACCGACGTCGTCGCCCGCATCGTCGCAAAGTATCTCGGCGAGCGGTTGAAACAGACGATCGTCGTCGAGAACCGTGGCGGCGCGAACGGCCAAATCGGCCTGATGGCGCTGAAGCAATCGGCTCCGGACGGCTACACGATCGAAGTCACATCCGACACGCCGATGACGGTCAATCCCTGGATCTACAAGAACATCGGCTACGATGCGCTGCGTGACTTCATCCCGGTGACGTCGCTGATCCGGCTGCCTTCGATGCTGGCGGTCCATCCGTCCACGCCGGCCCGCAACGTTGCCGAATTCATCGCGCTGGCGAAATCGAAGCCGGGCACTATCAATTACGGATCGGCCGGCGTCGGCAACTTCAGTCACCTGCAGATGGAATTGTTCGCGCAGGCCGCCGGTATAAAGCTGGTGCACGTTCCGTACAAAGGGACGGGCCCCTTGGCCATAGGAATGCTCGGCGGCGAAGTGCACGCCGGAATTAACAACGTCTCGACTTTGATGCAGCAAACTCAGTCCGGGAATCTGATCGCGCTCGCGGTCGCCGAGCCGAAGCGCTTGCCAGACCTGCCGAACGTTCCGACCATCGCCGAAACCTTGCCCGGCTTCGACATGGCTCCCTGGGTCGGCCTTATCGTTCCCATGGGTACGCCGAAGGAGATCGTCGATAAGCTTGTCGTCGAGTCGAACGCGGTGATGACGGATCCGGTGGTCGCCAAACAGTTCAAGGAGCAGCAACTGAACGTCATGCTGCTCGAGAGGGACAAGTTCGCCGACCTGATCCGGAAAGACCTCGAAAAGTGGGGCAAGGTCATCAAGGCCGCGGGCATCACGATCGAAGGACAATGACCTTAGCGGCCTAATGCGATGAATGGCCTTACGACCGACGACCCCCTCACCTCGTTCCGGCTCGACGATCGTCTGATCGTCGTAACCGGGGCGAGCGAGGGAATTGGGCGGGCCTTCGCCGAAAGCTTTGCGCGCGCGGGCGCCAGCATCGTGCTGGTGAGCCGGCGGCGTGAAAAACTGGAAGAGGTCCGCCGCGCCATCGCGGACCATGGCGGCAACGCCGAAATCGTCACTGCCGACGTGAGGGACATCGCCACGATTCGCGCGCTCGCGGAGGCGGTTCGGCGATTGGTGCAGCACGACGACCGCAAGCTGGTGCTGGTGAACAACGCGGGTTTCGGATTCACCAAGCCCGTAGCGGAGGTCACCGAACAAGACTTTGAGACACTGTTCGACACGCATGTGAAAGGCGCGTTCTTCTGCTCGCAGCAGATCGGCGCGCTGATGATCGAACGCGGTTACGGCAAGATCATCAACATGAGTTCGACGTGGTCGGTGGCAACTCAGGCTGGAAAGAGCGTCTATTGCTCCGCGAAGGCGGCGGTTTCGCATCTCACCGCGGCCCTATCGACCGAATGGGCCCCGCTCGGCGTCCGGGTCAATGCCCTTGCGCCGGGCTCCACGACCACGGATTCGGCCAACGAGAGAATGTTGAAGGACCCGGCGCGTTTCGAACAGATGCTTGGCCGCATCAAGCTCGGCCATTTCGCGAAACCATCCGACCTCGTCGGCGCCGCGATCTATCTTGCCAGCGGCGCGTCCGACTTCGTCACCGGCCAGACTCTGTTCGTCGACGGCGGCTTTACGACCTGAACCGCGCGCGATCAGGCGACGCTGTTGAACCGCTCGATGACCGTCCGCAGCACCTCGTCGCCCGGCCTCTTCCACCAGTCGGCGGCCGAGAAGATTTCGACCTCGGTCAGGCCGCGATAGCCGGCCTTCTCGATCATCGCACGGATGTGGGGGAAATCGATGACGCCGTCGCCCATCATGCCGCGATCGAGCAGAATGTCGCGCGTCGGCACCAGCCAGTCGCAGATGTGGTAGCCGAGGATGCGCTTGCTCGCGCCGGCACGCGCGATCTGCGCCGCCAGATCGGGGTCCCACCACACATGATAAGTGTCGATGGCCACGCCAACGCCGTCGCCGAGAATGTCGCAAAGGTCGAGCGCCTGCGACAGCGTATTCACGCAGGCTCGGTCGGCGGCATACATCGGATGCAGCGGCTCGATCGCCAGCGGCATCTTGTTCGCGCGCGCGTGCGGTAGGATGGCGGCAAGGCCATCCGCCACCATCCGGCGCGCCGCGGGCATGTCGCGCGAGCCCTTTGGCAATCCACCGACCACCAGCACCAGACATTCGGCGCCAACCGCCGTCGCTTCGTCGATGGCGAGCTTGTTGTCGTCGATGGCTGCTTGACGCCCGGCGACGTCCGCTGCGGGAAACATGCCACCGCGGCAGTAGCCGGACACGCGCATGCCATTGGCCTTGATCACGCGTGCGGCCTCAGAAAGGCCGACGGCAGCAACCTGATCGCGCCAGGGATCGACCGCGGTGATGCCATGGCGCGCGCAGGCCTCGACCGCCTCGATCAAATTCCATTGCTGACGCACGGTCGCGAGATTGA
>JANMSZ010000238.1:0-2746 GCA_031389925.1 Hyphomicrobiales bacterium
TTCCTCGAATTCGCCGCGATATTTCGCGCCGGCGATCAAAGCCCCGAGATCGAGCGATAGCAGCTTCTTGTCCTGCAAACTTTCCGGCACGTCGCCATTGACGATGCGCAGCGCCAAGCCCTCGACGATCGCGGTCTTGCCAACGCCGGGCTCGCCGATCAGCACCGGGTTGTTCTTGGTGCGGCGCGACAGAACTTGAATTGTGCGGCGGATTTCCTCGTCGCGGCCGATCACCGGATCGAGCTTGCCGTCGCGTGCCGCCTGCGTGAGGTCGCGGGCATATTTCTTCAGCGCGTCATAGGCGTTCTCCGCCGACGACGAATCCGCGGTGCGCCCTTTGCGCAAGGCGTTGATGGCGGCATTGAGATTTTGCGGCGTCACGCCCGCCTTGACTAAGATCTTGCCGGCATCGCTGTCTTTCTCCAGCGCCAGCGCGAGCAAGAGGCGTTCGACGGTAACGAAGCTATCGCCGGCTTTCTCGCCGGCCTTTTCGGCGGCGTCGAACACGCGGGCAAGCTGCGGCGCGAGGTAGACTTGGCCGGAGCCTGAGCCCGTCACCTTGGGGATTTTCGCCAGCGCCGCCTCGACGTCGCGCAAGGCCTGGCGGGAATTACCGCCGGAACGGTCGATCAGCCCCGCCGCCAACCCTTCCGGGTCGTCGAGCAGAACCTTGAGTACATGGTCGGGGGCGAATTGCTGGTGGCCCTCGCGAAGGGCCATGGATTGCGCAGACTGCACGAAACCGCGGGCGCGGTCGGTGTATTTCTCGAAGTTCATGTCGTCACTCCCTCGGCCCATTATGGCGCCGGACGATTAATAACGGGACCCCGAAGGCGGCCCGTCTGCACCATTATGTAAGGGCCATTTTTGCAGTTTGAAGAGCCGGCCGCCTTGATATAGGTCAGCCGAAAGCCACCTTTTGCCGGGGCGGAAATGCCCAAAATCCGATGACAAACAGCCAAGCCCGCATCGACGCCATCTATCGTTATCCGGTGAAGGGCCTGTCGCCCCAGAAGCTGGAGCGGACCGCGCTGTCGCCGGGCCAGACGCTTCCCGCCGACCGGCTCTATGCCATCGAGAACGGCCCCTCGGGCTTCGATCCGGCCGCGCCGCAATATTTCCCCAAGCAGCGCTTCCTCATGCTGATGCGCAACGAGCGGCTGGCGGCGCTCCGGACCGACTATGACGAGGCGAGCCACACCCTGACCATCCAGTCGGAAGGCCAAAAGGAAAACCAAGTGGCGGTGCGCGCCGACTTTTCCGCCAAGGGAGATTTGCGCACCAAGGAAGGCCGGCTGGCGGTCGAGGCTTTCTTCCGCCGCTTCATGCCGCATGAATTGCGCGGCGCCCCGAAGGTGCTGCAGGGAGAAAACCACAGCTTCTCGGACGTCGCCAAGAAAGTGGTCTCGATCATCAATCTAGGATCGGTCGCGGCCGTGGAGACCGCGGCCGGGGCCGCCGTCGATCCGCTACGCTTTCGCGGCAATATCTACGTCAGCGGCTGGCCGGCCTGGCATGAGTTCGAGTTGATGGGCCACATGCTCGAGATCAACGGCGCGCGGCTCAAGGTGATCAAGCGCATCGTGCGCTGCGCGGCGACCAACGTCGATCCGGCGACCGGCATTCGCGACTTGACGATCCCGAAGACGTTGCAGCAGACCTTCAAGCACGCCGACTGCGGCGTCTATGCCGAGGTCATGACCGGCGGCGACATCGCCACCGGCGACGTCATCGGTATTGGCGCTTAGCGGAAGCCGTAGGCGCCGGCAGGCAACGCGCTGGCGACGCGGCCCGGCTGGCTCACCTGCTGAACCTGACGTTGACGCTGCGGCGGCGGTGCCGGCGGCAAGACTTGCAAGTTGGTTTGCTGAGTGGCTTGCGGGGCAACCGATGGCGCGTGGGCGCGCGCCTTGACGTTGGCCGAGATGCCGAGCAATTCGGCCAGCGCCGGGTCGAGCGGCAATGTACCGGCACGCATCGCGACACGGGGCGCCTGGTTCGGCGCACGCGCCTGCGCGAATTGTGCAGGCCCGGAAGCGCGGGCAGGACGTTCCGAGCGGTTCTGTTCGGCCTCGATCGCGGCGATCAGTTCGGCGATCGGCGATTCGAAGCCGCCGTCGGGCGCACGGCGCTCGCCGGCCTGGCTGCGCGCCGCGAGCTGGGTCGTCGGCGTCCCAGCATCGCCGCTCGGCATGACATAGGCGATCACGCGCGAGCTCGGATAGATCGCCTCGCCGACTCGCTTGCCGTGATTGCCGGAAATGATGATCGGGTTGCCCTGCTTGTCGATGCCGGACACGACGCCGACATGACCACCGGTCCGCCCGCGCGTCAGCACGGCAATGGCGCCGACCTGCGGCTGGGAAACGCGGCGGCCGTATTGCGCGAACGACTTGGCGGCGTCGGAATTGGTGCCGCTATAGCCGACCTTGGCCAGCACCATGTTCATGAAAGTCGCGCACCACAGCCGGCTGCGCGCCGTCGGATTGGTGCCCATATATTTGCGGGCCTCGCTGACCAGCGCCGGCCAGCCAAGCATCGGCCGTTTCGGCGCCTCAGCAATCGGCGTGCTGACCAGGCGCATGGCGCGCTCTTCGCGCGCATGACGCGCCCTGGCGTGAACCTTGAGGCGCTGCGCGATCTTATTTTTCTTCGCCTGCGGCGCTTGCGCGCTGCGCGACGGTGGATGCTTTTGCGCACCCGTCTGCTTCGGCGAGCCAAGCGCGGGGATGCTCAAACCGAGAAG
>JANMSZ010000239.1:0-1627 GCA_031389925.1 Hyphomicrobiales bacterium
GCCGGTCTCCTTCAGCACGCGCGCCGCGCTCATGAAGGCCTGCTCTTTCGACGCCTCATAGGTGCCGAACGGCATGTCGATCACCACCAGCGCGCGCGCCGAGCCGCGCATCACCGCATGGCCTTGCAGGATCATCATGTCGAGCGTGACCGGCACCGTGGTTTCGAAGCCGTGCATCACCATGCCGAGCGAGTCGCCGACCAGAATGACGTCGCAATGCTTATCGGCGAGCGCCGCGGTGTGGGCGTGATAGGACGTGAGCACGACGATCGGCTCGCCGCCCTTGCGCGCGAAAATATCCGGCGCGGTCAATCGTTTCACGTCACTCTGTATCGACATGACTTACTCCGTTTACGCATGATCTTATCCGAAAACCGGTTCCCACTTTTCGGGATCATGCGCTCCCGAACACAGGCACGCCGATGACGACCGGATGGAAAACGTAGCCGAGCGCCAGATAGATGGCGATGCCGACCGCGACCACGATGAGGTCGTTGGTCCAGCCCGCAGGCGCGACAGGCATGACCTCGTCGGTGCGCTTCTTGGCGGAGATGCGGGCGAGCACCGCCCAGGCGAGGAACGTGCCGAACATTAGGATCGAACCGAGATCGCCGTTCGACAACAGATGGCCAAAGGCCCAGAGCTTGACGGCCGCAAGCGCGGGATATTTGGCGCGGGCCTTGATGTGGCTCGGAATGAAAACGGCGGTCAGCAGGATGACCGAGAACAACATCAGCAGCACCGTGATGTGCCGCATGAAAGCCGGCGGCTGCCAGATATCGATCCAGCCATGGGCGCGGTATTCCGCAAAGCCCCAGACGATCATCGCCAGGGCGATAACGGAAACCAGCCCGAACAAACCGTGATAAACGGGCTTTCCCAGCCGCGCGATGGCGGCGGCGCGCGCTTCGCGGCGCGTGACGAATAGATGCGTGGCGAGAAATATCGCCAGCCCGAGAATGAGAACAGCCAGGCCCATGCCACCCTCTATAATCTACTTGATTCTACTTGCACACCGCCGTCACATTGCGGAAAAGCGGCGTAGAGGAACGGCGCGGCCGACGCAAGCGGTGCCGATGCAGGGGAAACCTTCAATGATCGCAGCCGCGCGCCGTCTTTCGTTCAAACGCGTCATGATGCCGCTGTTGCTGCTGTTCGCCGCCATTGCGCCGGCATCGGCGCAGACGCCAGCGCAAGTGTGGCCGCTAAAGACCGTGCGCATCCTGGTGCCGTTCGGGCCTGGATCGACCCCGGACATTGTCGTGCGGTTGATTTCCGACGGCCTGGCGAAGAAGTATCCCGACAGCGCTTTCCTGGTCGAGAACAAGCCAGGCGCCAGCGGCAATCTCGCCACCGACATGGTCGCCAAAGCCGCGCCCGACGGTGCCACTATCGGCATCAGCATTGGCGGCCCGCTCGCCATCAACACGCTGCTGTTTTCGAAATTGCCCTACGACCCGCGCACGGATATCGCGCCGATCACACAATTGGTCAGCCAGCCCTGCGCGCTGGCGGTCAATTTGGAGCTGAAGGTCAACAGCGTCGCAGAGCTAGTGGCGCTACTGAAGCAAAACCCCGGAAAATATAATTTCAGCTCGATCGGCAACGGCTCGCAGTCGCACCTGGT
>JANMSZ010000246.1:0-3049 GCA_031389925.1 Hyphomicrobiales bacterium
CAAACCCAGGATGTTGTCCTCGACACGATCAATGTGCAGGGGGCTCAAGACAGCGCAACCGGCCCGACCACGGGTTATGTGGCGCCACGCACCGCGACCGGCACCAAGACCGACACGCCGATCGTCGAAGTGCCTCAGTCGATTTCAGTCATCACGCGCGAGCAACTCGATGATCGCCTCGTGCAGAAGCTGAACGAGGCGGTGAACTACACAGCCGGCGTTCAGAACACCATGTACGGTTACGACCCACGCTACGACTCATTCTGGATCCGCGGCCTCGACACGACTTACACCGGCATCTTCCGCGACGGCCTGCGCGAGATGAGCGGGAACCTGTCGGTCTATCGCGACGAACCCTATGGCCTTGAGCGTATCACGGTTCTGCGCGGTCCGAGCTCCACCCTTTACAGCCAGAGTTCGCCCGGAGGCATTGTCGATCTGCAGACCAAGCGGCCGACGGCAACGCCCTTGCGCGAGATCGAGGTGCAAGGCGGCAGCTACAATCGCTACCAGGGCAATTTCGACCTCAGCGGTCCGTCCGCCACCGATCCGCGCCTGCTCTACCGCTTGACGGGCCTGTACCGGCAAAGCGACACGGCGATGCCTTTCGCGAAGGACGACCGCATCTACATCGCGCCGGCGTTCACCTACAATTTCACGCCCGACACGAAGTTCACCGTTCTCACCGAATACTCACAGAGCGTCTACGGCGGCACCGCGGCCTACTACTACAACGGCACGAACCTGACCAACATCATCCTGGGCGATCCGGCTTACAACGACTCGATCCAGAAACAGGGCCGCATCGGCTATGAGTTTGAGCACCGCTTCAGCGATACTTTCAAGGTGCGCCAGAACTTCCGCTATTCGAAGATCGACGTGAACTACCGCTACGTTGGCATCGGATCGATCACCGGCAACACGGCCAACCGCTACCACGAGCACTATCTTGAGAACGTCGATTCTGTTGTCGTGGACAACCAGGCGGAGCTCAAATTCAACACCGGCCCGGTTTCGCACACGCTGGTGTCCGGCGCGGATTACAATTTTGCCGACTGGGGCCGCCGCAATGGCTTTGGTCTCGCTCCACCGCTCGACCTCACAACGCGCAACTACGGCGCCGTGTTCATCGGCGATCCGGCCATCACCGACTCCAGCGGCCTGCGCCAGAGCCAGTATGGCGTCTATGCGCAGGACCAGGCGAAGTTCAACAACTTCACGCTGACTTTGGGTGGACGCTATGACTGGCTCAGCCGCGCTTACTTTTCGCAGACGCCAACCACCTCTCTTTCCGGAAACCGCGACGACAGCAAGTTCTCCGGCCGAGTCGGCCTGAGCTATCTCACGTCCTTCGGCGTAGCGCCCTATGTCAGCTATTCGACGTCTTTCGCGCCGACGTTGATCATGTCGGCGCCGCTCGCTGGCGGCACCCCCTTCGCGCCGACGACCGCGCAGGGCAAGGAGGTCGGCATCAAGTTCGAGCCGCCTGGCACACGCGCTCTATTCACAATGGCGGTCTTCGACATCACCCAGCAGAACACCGCCGTCTACATGCCGGCCACGTTCGATTATCGACAAATCGGCGAGATCAGGTCGCGCGGCTTCGAAGTAGACGGCGCGATGGATTTCGGCAGCGGTTTTCGCGGCAATCTCGCCTACACCTATCTCGACCTGGAAGTCATACAGGGCGTGCCGGGCGAGGTCGGCCATATGCCATCCGGCGTGCCGCATCATCAAGCCTCCGCCTGGGGCAATTACATCGTCCAGAACGGTGCACTGCGGGGCTTTGGCGTCGGTCTGGGCGCCCGCTACATAGGCGTGAGCTACGCCGACAATGCCAACACCTCCACCAATCCTGACGCGGTTATCATGGATGCAACGGCGCGCTACGACCTGGGCCAGATGAGCCCACAGCTCAAAGGCGCCGAGTTCAAGCTCAATGGCACCAACCTGTTCGGCCGCCAGTACACGACCTGCAAGGACGGCTGGTGCTACCGCTCGGAAGATCGCCGCGTCATCGCAAGTCTGCGCTATCGCTGGTAGGCGCTCGGCCTTCCCTCGCGGGAAACAAAAAGCCCGGCATTGCTGCCGGGCTTTTCTTTATTCGTCTCGATCCGAAGCTTAATCCGAATCTTGGGGCTTTCAGGCCGCCTCTTCCTCGGCGGCCGGTTCCGCGTCGGCTTCGTCGGCGGGCTTGGGCCCACGCCTAGGGCCCTTAGCGAGGGCGCCCTCGATCTCCTTGATCGCTTCGGTCTCGGTGATCTTCTGCACCGCCGCGATTTCGCGCGACAGCCGGTCGAGGGCGGCTTCGTAAAGCTGCCGCTCGGAGTAGGACTGCTCGGGCTGCGAGTCGGAGCGGAACAGGTCGCGCACCACCTCGGCAATGGCGACGATGTCGCCCGAGTTGATCTTGGCTTCGTATTCCTGCGCCCTGCGCGACCACATGGTGCGCTTGATGCGCGCGCGGCCCTTGAGGGTCTCGAGCGCCCGCTTGACCAGCGGAGCTTCCGCCAGCTTGCGCATGCCGACCGAAATGATCTTGGCGGTCGGAACCCGCAACGTCATCTTGTCCTTGACGAAGTTGATGACGAAAAGTTCGAGCTTGGCGCCGGCAATTTCCTGCTCTTCGATGGCCATGATCTGGCCGACACCGTGAGCCGGGTAGACGATGAATTCGCTGGTCTTGAAGCCTTGTCGTTGGGTAGTCTTCTTGGCGGTCATTCCGGGCAAAACTCCTTCACCGGCGCCCTTTTGGGGACCGGCACTTTTGGCGATGGGCGCCCCGGCGCGGGCGGACCCGCGGGAGGCATGAGAGGTCCGCCGCGCTCCGGCAGACTTTTTAGTTCCCCGGCTCATGCTGGCGGAACCTTTTTTCGACTTTTGACGCGGTTTATCGGCCACTGCTTTTACGCGTGGAATTTCACGCCCTCTGACTGACCCTTGGGATGGACCGCGAAAAATAAGGCTCCCAACCGGGGGAGCGGCATCCGTGCGCGGCGTTTTTCATATTCATCGGATAAATCAATATATAGCACATTTTTGGCCAAAA
>JANMSZ010000265.1:0-1708 GCA_031389925.1 Hyphomicrobiales bacterium
GAAGCGGATGACATGCGCCTGCACCTGGCCGTTCGTGCCGGCCGCAACCCCGAGATCGCGATACTGCGCATAGCGCCGCAGGCCGATCGCGAATTCCTTTTCGTCATGATGGCTGACGACGAAGCGCTGTTTTGCGCGCGCTTTGGCTTTGTCCTGTGCCATGTGTTCCCCCTAGGCCGCGCGATTGTCGCGCGCTCGGGTGCCAGCTTGCGCGCTGGCGCAGACTACGGTCAACGGCCGGGGCGAAAGAGCCGTAGACTTAGTGCAGCCGGAATTCACCGTTGATCGCACGGATTTCCGCCGGCGCGATCAGCCGCGAATGGGCGACCTGTACGGAGTGCAGCGCGCCTTCGATCTTCGCCTGCCAGAACGCGAGGAAGCGCTTGAGCTCCGGGAATGTCGGGTGAAGGTCGTAGTCCTGCCAGACATAGGTTTGCAGCAAGCAGGGATGGTCGGGCAGACGATAGAGAATGTGCGCCGTGGTGAGGCCGTAGCCCTCAAGCTGGCGGCGGAAGTCCGTACTGGCCATAAAGTCCTCCGTTCTGTCGGACTCAAAGTGTTCGGTACCCAGCCGTTCCATTGCAAGCCTGAAAAGTGAATAATATGTGTATTTTCAAGGCATTAGCAGCAATGCCGATCGACTGCTGACAGCGCGCGGCGCGGCTCCGCTATTGACCGCGCCAGCGGCCCGGCTGCCGTTAACCATCTGATTTTGAAGGGCTTACGAAGTTGCTAGCAGTCTCATTCAACGAGTGCTAAGAAATTCCCGCGCCCCTCTTGCGGGCAAAAATTCGCGACCTATGTCGCGTCCATGCGGTCCTGCGGGGGAAATTTCTCGGGGCCGCAAACCCAAAAGCTCAAACCTTTCGATTTGTCAGGAGGACATCCATGAAGTTCCGTCCGCTTCACGACCGCGTCGTGGTCAAGCGTGTCGACGCCGAAGAGAAGACGGCTGGCGGCATCATCATTCCCGATACCGCCCAGGAAAAGCCCTCGCAGGGCGAAATCATCGCCGTCGGCCCGGGTGGCCGCGACGAAAGCGGCAAGCTCATTCCGATCGACCTCAAGGTCGGCGACCGCGTTCTGTTCGGCAAGTGGTCGGGCACCGAGGTCAAGATCGACAGCGTGGATCTCCTGATCATGAAGGAGTCCGACATCATGGGCGTGCTGGACCAGCAGGCGGCCAACAAGAAGAAGGCCGCGTAACGCTCGCACTCAAAAATTGGAGCGCGTTCGGACGCAAAACCGGTTTCCACTTTTGCCCAACGCGCACCCGGTCAAACAGAATTCAACGGAGTTATCGAAATGGCTGCCAAGGAAGTCAGGTTTGGTGTCGAGGCGCGCGACAAGATGCTGCGCGGCGTCGACATCCTCGCCAATGCGGTGAAGGTCACGCTCGGCCCCAAGGGCCGCAACGTCGTGCTCGACAAGTCGTTCGGCGCGCCGCGCATCACCAAGGACGGTGTGACGGTCGCGAAGGAAATCGAGCTCGAGGACAAGTTCGAGAACATGGGCGCGCAGATGGTGCGCGAGGTCGCCTCGAAGGCGTCCGACGTGGCCGGTGACGGCACCACCACCGCGACCGTGCTCGCGGCCGCGATCGTCAGGGAAGGCACCAAGGCCGTCGCCGCCGGCATGAACCCGATGGACCTGAAGCGCGGCATCGACCTGGCGGTCGAGGCGGCGGTCGAGGACATCAAGAGCCGCG
>JANMSZ010000298.1:0-9050 GCA_031389925.1 Hyphomicrobiales bacterium
CAGTTCCTGCGCGTCCTGCGCCTGCGCGGCGGTTTCGGCGACGACAAAGGCGACGCAGTCGCCGACCCAACGCACGTAGCCGTCGGCCAGCACCGGGTAGCGCGGCGAATGCATCGGAGCGCCGCCGCGGCGCTTGAGGCCGGGATTGCCGGGCAGGTCGCCGTAGCCTGCGGCCTTGATGTCGGCTGCGGTGAGCACTTCGAGCACGCCGGGCGCGGCCTTGGCGGCCGTGGTGTCGATCGAGACGATCTTGGCGTAGGCGTGCGGCGAGCGCAGCACGACGCCGTAAGCCATGCCGGCATAGACGACGTCGTCGATGAAGTAGCCTTGGCCCTGCACCAGTTTCGGATCTTCGAGCCGAGACACGCCTTGACCGATTGCGAATTCACCCATGGCAACTTGACCTGTCGATTTCAGGAGTCACGAACGTGACGAGGAGGGGAAGGTTCAGCTTTTTAGTTTTTCCGCCACGCGCGGCGCGAAGTAAGTCAGGACGCCGTCGGCGCCGGCGCGTTTGAACGCGGTGAGGCTCTCGACCATCGCGCGCTCGCCGTCGAGCCAGCCGTTCTGTGCCGCCGCCATGATCATCGCGTACTCGCCGGAGACTTGATAGGCGAAGGTCGGCATCGCGAAGGTGTCCTTCACGCGCTGCACGATGTCGAGATAGGGCATGCCGGGTTTGACCATGATCATGTCGGCGCCTTCCTCGATGTCGAGCGCGACCTCGCGCATCGCCTCGTCGGAATTGCCGGGGTCCATTTGATAGGTGCGCTTGTCGCCGGTCAGCGTCTTGGCCGAGCCGACCGCGTCGCGGAACGGGCCGTAAAACGCAGACGCGTATTTCGCCGCGTAAGCCATGATCGAGACATCGAGGAAGTTCGCGGCGTCGAGGGCCTTGCGGATGGCGCCGACGCGGCCGTCCATCATGTCGGACGGCGCGATGATGTCGCAGCCGGCCTGCGCCTGCACGACCGCCTGCTGGGTCAGCAGCGCCACGGTCTCGTCATTGAGAATGACGCCGTCGCGCAGCAGGCCGTCGTGGCCGTGGCTGGTGAAAGGATCGAGCGCGACGTCGCACAGGATGCCGACCTCCGGCACTTCCTTCTTAATGGCTCTTATTGCTCTACAGACAAGATTGTCGGCGTTCAGCGCTTCGCTGCCGGTCTCGTCGCGCAGGCTCGGGTCGGTATAGGGAAACAGCGCGATGCAGGGGATGGTCAGCTTGGCCGCACGTTCGGCCTCGCGCACCGCCTGGTCGACGCTCAGCCGCTCGACGCCGGGCATCGAGGCGATCGGCGTGCGCTTGTTGTCGCCGTCCATGACGAACAGCGGCCAGATCAGGTCGTCGGTTGTGAGGACGTTTTCCTGCACCATGCGCCGCGCCCAGTCGCTGCGGCGGTTGCGGCGCAGGCGGGTGGGGAGGTCGAGGCGGTCGGCATCGGCCGGCGCGCCGCCCTCAACCGGGGTCAGGCGCGAGCGGGCTTCGATCGGACGGCCGAATTTGATCGCCATGGGGGTGCTCCTGGCGGTATTTTACCCCGTCGTCCCCCCGCTGGCTACCGGGCCTGCCTAGGCCACCACAGGCTCTGGCAGAGTGATCGTCGAGACTTCGCTCAAACCACCTGGCGGGCGCGGATCGTCGAGCATGCAAGCCGCGATGTCCTTACGGACCGCCTTGGAGCGGCGGTAGTATTGATGGCTCGCGTCCCACGGAACAAACAACGGAAAGTCGAGGGCGAGCGTGCAGTCCACGATACGGAATTTTTTGCGCGGATAGAGGCTGGTATCCATCTTATCGGTCGGCCCGTTGAAGCCGAGGCGGCGGTTATTGTTGGCCGCCGCGCTCGCCCACATCAGGCGGTCTTCCCGGCTGTAATAGATCGAGATGCGGTCGCTCAGTCCTGCGAGCGGGTGCATGCCGACGCCTTCCTGCTGATAAGTCTCCGCGACCTCGTCGGGCGCGACGTGAAACACTTGATCGAAGATTAATTGTACCGGTCCCTGCGCTTCGGCCCAGCTCCGCACGCCTGCTTGCAGCGCGTGATTGCCCATGCTGTGCGCCAGCAGGAACACGCGAGCTTCCGGATGGGCGCTCTTGAGCTTTTTGCGCAGGGCAAGAATGTTTTTGAAGAACGCGCGCAGATGCTGACCGGATTTACCGGCCTGGTTCTGGTCGCGCCGATAGCCGCCCAGCGTGTCGCCGGTGGTCACGGTCGTCGAAGGCCAGGTGAATGCCACCACAGTCGTCTTGGCCGCGCCGGCGCCCGATGCGGCGAACCATTCGCAGTTGAAGGCGGCGCGCTTGATCGCGTCCTCAAACGTGTTGCTGGCGCCGTGAATGAAGACCAGAACATCGCGGCCGGCATCGATGATGGCCTGCTGTGCCGTGTCGGTAAAATTTCCGGTGGTAACTTGTGTAAGCGGTTTGATCTTGCCGCTCGCTTCGTCGCTCAATCTAACGCCGGTTACCTCGGCTGTTCCGTAGATGACCGCAGCATCGTCGAGCTCGACCATGGCGCCGCCATAGCCAAAATTGCCGGTGCCGTCTTTCTTGCGGTTGGTTGCGAAATAGATCGTTGTCATGATGGCCCCCCACTGACTGTCCAAATTGTGCTATCGACGATGAAATTATACAAGCAAGGGTTGTGGTTCGAAAGCGGCTCATTGACCCTTCCGGTCCGGGCTTTTATCGGTGCAATGGACTAAACGAGGGCCGCTGAATGGACTTCGACCTCACCGAAGAGCAACGCGCCTTCCAGGGCACGGCGCGGCAGTTTGCCCGCGACGAGATGATGCCGAACGCCCATGACTGGGACGAGGGCGAGGTGTTTCCGGTCGCGGCGCTGCGCAAGGCGGCGGCGCTCGGCTTCGGCGGCATCTATGTGAAGGAAGACGTCGGCGGCTCGGCGTTGAGCCGGCTCGACGCCGCGATCATCTTCGAGGAACTGGCGCAGGGCTGCACCTCGACCGCCGCTTACATCTCGATCCACAACATGGCGGCCTGGATGATCGACGCCTACGGCAGCGACTACACGCGCCGCAAATTTCTGCCCAAGCTCACGACAATGGCGCATTTCGCCAGCTATTGCCTGACCGAGCCGGGCTCCGGCTCGGATGCGGCGAGCCTCACCACGCGCGCGCGCCGCGACGGTGACCATTACGTGCTCGACGGCACCAAGGCCTTCATCTCCGGCGGCGGCGTGTCCGACATCTATGTCGTGATGGTGCGCACCGGCGAAGCCGGGCCGCGCGGCATCTCGACCATCGTCGTCGAGAAAGGCACGCCGGGACTTTCTTACGGCGCGCAGGAGAAGAAGCTCGGCTGGAAAACGCAGCCGACCGCCATGGTGATGTTCGAGAACTGCCGCGTGCCGGTGGCGAACCGCATCGGCGCCGAAGGGCAGGGCTTCAGGATCGCGATGGCTGGCCTCGATGGCGGGCGGCTGAACATCGGCGCCTGTTCGATCGGCGGCGCGCAGTTCTGCCTCGATCGCACCGTCGAGTATATGAAGGAGCGCAAGCAGTTCGGCTCGCGGCTGGCCGATTTCCAGGCGCTGCAGTTCCGCATCGCCGACTACGCCACCGAACTCGAAGCCGCGCGGTTGCTGCTGCATCGCGCCGCGGTCGCCGTCAGCGCCGGCGAGGGCCACGCCACGCGGCTGGCGGCGCAGGCCAAGCGGCTCTCCACCGACACGGGTTTCGAGGTGGTGAACGGCTGCCTGCAGTTGCATGGCGGCTACGGCTATCTGCGCGACCACCCGATCGAGCGGGTCTTGCGCGATGTGCGCGTGCATCAAATACTCGAAGGCACCAACGAGATCATGCGCGTCATCATCAGCCGCGCTATGCTGGGAAACTGAAGCGGCTGGAGTGCGCGGCATGAACGATGGTACGGACGCGAACCATCATAATATGGATGCGCTGCTGCCGCTCGACATCGCGCTGAAGGCGGAAGCGCTCGGCGCGCAGAAGACCCGGGCGGACACGCTGAGCCTGCTGGTGCTCGCGATCCTCGGCGGTGCCTTCATCGCGCTCGGCGCCATGTTCGCCACCACGGTGCTGGCGGGTGCCGACGACGCGCTGCCCTTCGGCGTCAGCCGGCTGCTGTCCGGCCTGGTCTTCTGCCTCGGCCTGATCCTGGTCGTCGTCGGCGGCGCGGAGTTGTTCACCGGCAACACGCTGATGGTCATGGCGCTGGCCGCGCGCAAGGTGAGCTTGCGCGAGATGCTGCGCGCCTGGCTCATCGTCTATGTCGGCAATTTCATCGGCGCGATCGGCACGGCGGCGCTCGTTTTCTTGTCCGGCCAATATTTGTCGGGCGACGGCGACGTGGCAGGCGTTGCGCTCGAACTCGCGCGCAACAAGGCGTCGCTGCCTTTCGCTCAGGCGCTCTTCCTCGGCATCCTCTGCAACGTGCTGGTGTGCCTGGCGGTGTGGCTCGCTTATGGCGCGCGCTCGACCGCCGACAAGGTTCTGGCCGTGCTGTTCCCGGTGTCGGCCTTCGTGGTTGCCGGCTTCGAGCATTCGGTCGCCAACATGTACCTCATCCCGCTCGGCCTTTTCATCAAGGCCTGGGCTCCGGCCGCTTTATGGACCGAGATGGGCTCCGCGGTCGCCGACTTCGAAGCGCTGACCTGGCCGGCGTTTTTTGTCAGCCTCGTTCCGGTGACCATCGGCAATATCATCGGCGGGGGCGGGCTGGTGGGCGGGGTCTACTGGTTCATCTACCTGCGCAAGCGCCGCACCTGAGGCCAACTAGGCGGCGGCGCGTCGGCCGCGCTAGGCTGGGGAATTAGGTTCCAAGACCTTAAGAACAAGCATCAGGGAGAGACACATGGAACAGCTTCCGAGACTCTATCTGGCTAAAGACGAAATGATGAAGCGTGTCGCCAAGTTCAAGGACCTCGTCGGTTTCGACGGCGGCCTGCCGGACTCAAAGATGCCGGGCTGCGAGCGCACGCTGTTCAACGTCATCGGCTTTCAGCCGCCGAAGGGCATCGGCGAGGGCGGTGTGACGTCGCCGGTCGGTGCCGACGCAGCAAGGCTCGCCGCCATCAAGATCAGCGAAGGCTTCAACCTCGGCTATTGCAAGGCCAAGCCCGGCCACGGCCCCGAGATGCACAATCACGACACCAACGAGACCTTCATTCCGATGACCGGCACCTGGCGCGCCAGTTGGGAAGACGAGAACGGCAAGGTCGAGGCCGTCGATCTTGGCCCGCTCGACGTCGTGTCGTTTCCGCCCGGCATGATCCGGCGCTTCGAGAACGTCACCAAAGGCGATCCGAACGCGGAGTCGATCCTGATGTTCGTCATCGGCGGCGACGGCCCGCGCGCCGAGTTCACCGACCAGGCGATGGAGCGTGTGATCGCCGCGGGCGCCTGGGCGCCGGCGAAATAGCGCGCATGATCCCGAAAAGCATGCCCTCGGGCTCGACCCGGGGGTGTGAAGCGGTTTTCGGATAAGATCATGCGCAAATAAAAGAGAGAAGAGAAGATGTGGACCGGTGAATTGGCACTAACGACAGCCGCGATGTTTGCCGGGGCGGCGGTCTACATCAATTTCGCCGAGCAGCACGCACGGCTGCAGACCGACGATACAGCGCTGCTGGCCGAGTGGAAGCCGAGCTACAAGCGCGGCTTCATCATGCAGTCCAGTCTCGCGGTGATATCCGGCGCGCTCGGTCTCATCGCCTTCGTTCTGACTTACGACTGGCGCTGGCTGCTTGGCGCGGCGCTCATTCTCGCCAACTGGCCTTACACGCTGTTCATCATCATGCCGACCAACCGGATGCTGGAATCGACGCCGCCCGACGGCGCCAACGACGTCACGCGTAGCCTGATCATGCAATGGGGCCGGCTCCACGCCGTGCGGAGCGCGTTGGGCGTTGCCGCGTCGGGCGTTTATCTCTGGTCGATGCATTGACCGTGCCCGAGCCCGACATTCTGTTCGAGCGCCGTGGCGCGGCCGGCGTGGTCACGCTCAACCGGCCGAAGGCGCTCAACGCCGTTAGCCACGCCATGGTGCTGGCGTTCCACGCGCAACTCAACGAATGGGCCGGCGATCCCGCGATCACGCGCGTCGTCATCACCGCTGCGGGTGAGCGGGCATTTTCCGCGGGCGGCGATATCCGCGCGTTGTACGATCTAGGCCTGGCCGGAAAGCACGACGAGGCGCTGCAATTCTGGGCCGACGAATATCCGCTCAACGCCGCGATCAAGAATTATCGCAAGCCTTACGTCGCATTGCTCGACGGCATCACGATGGGCGGCGGCGTCGGCGTGTCGGTGCACGGCTCGCATCGCGTTGCCGGCGACAGATTTTCCTTCGCCATGCCTGAAGTCAGCATCGGTTTTTTCCCCGACGTCGGCGCCACCTGGTTTCTGCCGCGCATGCCGGGCGAGATCGGCACTTATTGCGCGCTGACCGGCGAGCGCTTCGGCATCGCCGACGGCGTCGGCGCAGGCATCGCCACGCATCGCATTCCGTCGGCGCAGTTTCCGGCGCTGCTCGAAGGTCTTTCCGGCACGGTGCCGGTCGATGCCGTGCTGTCGGCGTTCTCTGAACCGGCGGGGGATGGCCCGATCCTGTCACGGCGCGCGGCCATTGATCGGTTGTTCACCGGCGACCACGTGGAGGACATCCTCTACGTGCTCGACCGCGAGGCGGGCTCCGTCTCAGCCGACGCCGAATGGGCCGGCAAAACCGCCGCCACGATTCGCGCCAAATCGCCGCTCAGCCTCAAGCTGGCGCTGGCGCAGGTGCGCCGCGGCGCGTCCTGGGATTTCGAGACGTGCATGCGCGCCGAATTCCGCATAGTGTCGCGCATCATCCATGGCCATGATTTCTACGAGGGCGTGCGCTCAGTGATCGTCGACAAAGACAACAAGCCGCAGTGGCAACCAGCGACGCTCGCCGAGGTGAGTGACGCGGAAGTCGAGCGCCACTTTGCGCCGCTTTCGCGCGAATTGAAGCTACCATGAGCAATCAGGGCGATCCCTTCACCAACACCGACTTTCGGTCGCTCGAGCCCGTTCGCGAGAACGAGGGCGAGGACGGCGCCAGGGTATGGACCCGCCGCCTCATCTTGTTCCTCCGCGTCATGGCCGGCGTGTCGATGTTCAAGGGGCTTTATCATTGGACCGAAGTCTGCGGCATCGGCTCCGGCGCCGAGCCGTTCGAAAATCATTCGATCGCCTGGCAGACCGCAACGGTGTTCTTCGCCGTGATCGATCTGGTCGCCGCCGTCGGCCTCTGGCTCGCGGCGGCCTGGGGCGCGGTGATCTGGCTCACCTCGGTCGCCTCGATGTTGGTGCTGGTGATATTTTTCTCGCAAGTCTTCGGCGGCAGCATTTTGACCGTGCTGCTGGAAGGCGGGCTGCTGTCGATTTATTTATGGCTGGCTTTGAAATCGGCGCAGGAACAGGCGCCGTAAGTATTAAGTATAAAGTGGGGAGAGAGCGATGTCGCGCATAGGGTTTGTCGGGCTCGGCAATATGGGTCTGCCGATGGCGCAGAACCTGATCAAGGCGGGTCATCAAGTCGAAGGCGTCGATCTCAATCCGGTCTCGATCGAGAAACTCAAAGCGGCCGGCGGGACGATCGCCGAAACGCATAAGGTCGCGGCCGCGCGCGGCGATGTTGTCATCACCATGCTGCCGGCCGGCAAGCACGTGCGCGACGTTTATCTCGGCCCCGCGGGCATCATCGAGAATGCCAGTCCCGGCACGCTGCTGATCGACTGCTCGACCATCGACGTCGAGACCGCGCGCGATGTTGCCGCTGCCGCGGAGGCGAGGGGCCTGATGATGCTCGATGCGCCGGTCTCCGGCGGCGTCGGCGGCGCGACGGCTGGAACTCTCACCTTCATGGTCGGCGGCAGCGTACAAGCGTTCACGCGCGCGCAATCGATCCTCGAGAAGATGGGCAAGACCATCGTGCACGCCGGCGGCGCCGGCAACGGCCAGGCGGCGAAGATCTGCAACAACATGATCCTCGGCGTGTCGATGATCGCGGTGTCGGAAGCCTTCGTGCTGGCAGAGAAACTCGGCCTCGATCACCAGAAGCTGTTCGACATCTCGTCGAAATCGTCCGGCCAGTGCTGGTCGCTCACGACATATTGTCCCGTACCGGGACCGGTGCCGACGTCGCCGGCCAACCGGGATTACCAACCGGGCTTCACTGCGGACATGATGCTGAAAGATTTAAAATTGGCGCAGGAAGCGGCCAAAGCGAGCGGCGCCAAGACACCACTCGGCGCCAACGCCGAAAGGATTTATTCGTCATACGCCGAGAGCGGCGAGGGCGGACGCGACTTCTCTGGTATCATTCGCTTCTTGCGCGACTGATTGCGGGCGCAAAACGTGAACACAATTGCGGCACAGTGAACGAAGCGTTGCGTCATTCGATTCAATTGCAATGACAACGGAATCTTCACCGTTGCAAATAAACCTAATCTTTATGGTGTTATTTAAGCCGATTTTAGACTGCCCTTTATAGGGTGCGGTATCGGGACGCGGAAAACAGGGCCACGTCACCGAAACGTACGAAGACAAAAAATATAAGGGGCGTTACACATGAAAGCCGTTGCGAAGACGGTCGAGTCCGCCGAGGTTGAGGCGCGGTTCGATCATATCCGGCCTCTCTATCATGAGGCTTTGACCTTGGTGGAGCGGCTGCATCGCCGGCTGCTCGACGTCATCAAGGATGAATTCGATCGCCGCGGGCGCTCCGACATCAACTCCGTCCAGGCGCTGCTACTCTACAACATCGGCGACAAGGAGTTGACGGCCGGGGAGCTGCGTACGCGCGGCTACTATCTCGGCTCGAACGTCTCCTACAATCTCAAGAAATTGGTCGAGATGCAGTTTCTCGATCACCAGCGCTCGCGCGTCGACCGCCGGTCGGTGCGCATCAAGCTGACCGACAAGGGCCGCGAAGTTCGCGACATCGTCGAGACGCTCTATCAGAAGCACGTGCGCACGGTCGAACAGGTCGGCGGCATCAATGCCGACGAGTTCGCCAAGCTCAACAAGTCGCTGCATCGGCT
>JANMSZ010000309.1:0-1988 GCA_031389925.1 Hyphomicrobiales bacterium
GCCGGTCGGCGTATTCCTGATGCTCCGCCGCATGAGCCTGATGGGCGACGCCATGGCACACGCCATCCTGCCGGGCGCCGCGGTCGGCTTCATGGTCGCGGGCCTTAACCTGTTCGCGATGACCGCGGGCGGGCTGATCGCCGGGCTCGTGGTCGCGCTGCTGGCCGGGCTCGTTGCGCGTGCGACGGAACTAAAGGAAGACGCATCTCTGGCGGCATTCTTCCTCGTGTCGCTGGCGGTCGGGGTCACGCTCGTGTCGGTGCGCGGCACTAACGTGGATCTGCTGCACTTCCTGTTCGGCAACGTGTTGGCGCTCGACAACGAGACGCTCCTGCTGATGGCCGGCATCGCCACGATGTCGCTCGTCGTGCTGGCGCTGATCTGGCGGCCGCTGGTGCTCGAATGCGTCGATCCCGGCTTCCTGCGCTCGGTCAGCCCTGCCGGCGGCCCCGCGCATATCGCGTTCCTCGCACTCGTCGTGATGAATCTCGTCGGCGGGTTTCAGGCGCTCGGCACGCTGCTTGCTGTCGGTCTGATGATGGTGCCGGCGACGGTCGGCCGTTTCTGGGCGCGCGACATCACGACCATGATCGCGGTCGCGGTCGGCTGCGGAATGCTGTCCGGCTATGTCGGACTATTGCTGTCGTTTCACACCGCGGTGCCCACTGGTCCGGCCATCATCATGGTCGCCGGCGCATTTTACGTGCTGTCAATCGTGTTCGGACGCGTCGGTGGGTTGATCCGCAAGCTCGCGCCGCGCCAACATCTCGAAGCGTGAGGAGAGGTCGTCATGTTCATCGGACGCCGTAGCCTGCTCGTTGGTGCTGCTCTTGCCGTCGCGCTGGCGGCCGGTCCTGCCCTCGCTCAGGACAAGGTCAAGGTGGTCGCGACATTCTCGATCCTCGGCGATTTCGTCAAAAACGTCGGCGGCGACCGGGTCGAGATCGAAATGCTGGTCGGCGCCAACGGCGACGCCCATGCCTATGCGCCGTCGCCCGCCGATGCGAAGAAGCTCGCGGCCGCTAAGGTCGTGGTCCTCAACGGCCTTGGCTTCGAGGGCTGGATGGAGCGTCTGGTCAAGGCGTCGGGCACCAAGGCTGCGATGGTGGTCGCCACGACCGGCATCAAGTCGCGCAAGCTGGAGGGCGATCACGGCCACAGCCACGGTCATAGTCATGCCGAGGCCGATCCGCATGCCTGGCAGTCGGTCGCCAACGCGAAGATCTATGTCGCCAACATCCGCGACGCGCTGATCAAGGCCGACCCCGCCGGCAAGGCCGCCTACGAGGCCAATGCGACCGCCTACCTTGCCAACCTCGATGCGCTGGACAAGGAGGTCCAGGCCGAGGTCGCGAAAATCCCGGCCGATCGCCGCAAGATCATCACCACGCATGACGCCTTCGGCTATTTCGGCGCGGCCTATCGTGTCACGTTCATCGCGCCGCAGGGCGTCTCGACCGAATCGGACGTCTCGGCCCGGGACGTCGCCAGAATCATCGCGCAGATCAAGAAGCAGAAGATTCCGGCGGTGTTCATGGAGAACGTCAGCGACCCGCGCCTGCTCAAGCGCATCAGCGACGAGAGCGGCGCGAAAATCGGCGGAACCCTGTTTTCCGACGCGCTGACCGACGAGAAGGGCGCGGCGCCGACCTACATCGACATGATGCGCCACAACGTCAGGCAGCTTGCGAGCGCGCTGGTCGGCTGAAAAGACTCTGTCATTCCGGGGCGCGCGTCAGCGCGAACCCGGAATCCAGCGACACAGAATGCGTCTCTGGATTCCGGGTCCGGTGCCATAGCCCGTCGAAGACGGGCGTGAACGCCCTTATGCCACCGTCCCGGAATGACCAGCAGGAACCGTGGCAGGCGGTGGCCAATTCCGCTGGCTTGCGCTAGATTCCGTGCATGGCCACGCACGACAAAGACCACGATCACCACCATCATCATGACCACGACCACCACGGTCATGACCATGACCATGACCATGA
>JANMSZ010000321.1:0-1718 GCA_031389925.1 Hyphomicrobiales bacterium
CGATCTCGGCGGCGGCTACGCCCATCTTGCGGTCCAATTGCCGGGCGAACGCGCCCAGCCGATTAATGTCATGGCGGTCCCGAGAGGAGTCGAACCTCCGACCTTCGGTTTAGGAAACCGCTGCTCTATCCAGCTGAGCTACGGGACCGTTGACGGCGATTTAGCACAGGCTTTTGCGCCGCGCACGCCTGCCGTTTTCGCACTTCCGGCTTCCCGCTATTCCGGCGTCCCGCTAGTCAGCCTTGGCCCCCGACAGCGCGACGACCTCTTTCCACATAACCCGCTCCCTGGCGGCATAGGCAATCGCCTGCTCCGGCGTGCTGGAGATGGCGCGGGCACCGACGACGAGGAACCGTTTCTGTATCTCGGGGTCGGCTGCGAGCGTCTTCATCGCGGCGGCGATCTTGTCGACGATCGGGCGCGGCGTTCCGGCCGGGAACACGAAGGCCGCCCACGAGGTGACGACGAAATCCTTCAGGCCCGCCTCCGCCATCGTCGGCACGGCGGGCATGGTCGGCCAGCGCTGCGACGAGGTTATCGCCAGCGCGCGCATCTTTCCGGATTCGATGGTCGAGATGTAGGACGTGAGATTGTCGAGCGCGAAGTTCACGTCGCCCGACAGCATCGCCGGGATGGTCTGCGCCGCGCCGCGGAACGGCACATGGATCGCATCGAGGCCGGTGCGTTTGGCAAACAGCACGCCCGACAAATGCGGCGAGGTGCCGACGCCCGGGCTGCCGAAGCTGACCTTGCCCTTCTGCTTCGCCCAGGCGAGAAACTCAGGGATCGTCTTCGCCGGCACGTGGTCGGTGGCGACGACGAAAACGTTCGGCAATTCCCACGTCAGGCTTGCCGCGATGAAGTCGCGCTCCGGATCGTAGGCCATCTTGCTGTAGAGAAACTGGTTGATGGCAAAATGGCCGACGGTCGCGGCCGCCATAGTGTAGCCGTCGGGCGGACTGCCGGTAAGCGCGCTGATGCCAAGATTGCCGCCGGCGCCGGGCCGGTTCTCGATGACGAAGGTCTGCCCGAAGATATCCTTCATCTTCTCGCCGAGAATGCGCGACAGCACGTCGGTCGAGCCGCCCGCGGGATAGGGAATGATGATCTTGATGTTGCGATCGGGCCAACCGGTCTGGCCGTGCGCGGCGGTGGCGACAAACGCGCCGGCGGCGGCGCTCGATTGCAGGAATGCGCGGCGGCTAAACGATGACATTGATCACCTCCCCGGCGGTCACAATGACGTCTATGATCGTGCCTAGCATTGTAACGACATCCGGCAGCCGGCCGCCATCATGAAACGCCGCCGCATCCTGACAATCGGCTCGGCCGCGCTCCTTTGCGCGGCGGCTATGTGCAGTGCGAGAGCGCAAGACGCGGCGGCCTGCAAACTCACCGCGCTCGGTACCGCGACAGTCGCCGCGGTGCTCGATGGCGGCACGCTGATGCTCGACGATGGCCGCGAGTTACGCCTGGCCGGTATCGAGATCGCAGCGGGCAGCCGCGACGCCTTGCAGGCGCTCGTCGGCGGCAAGGCGCTACGGCTGGAGCGGCTGGGACCCGAGCAGGATCGCTATGGCCGGCTGGTCGCCTTCGCCTTTGCGGAAAACGCCGCCCAGTCATTGCAAGCGGCGCTGCTGGAACAAGGGCGCGCCCGGGTTTCGGCGCGGATCGGCGCCAAACCCTGCGCCGAGGCGCTGTTAACCATGGAACGCGCC
>JANMSZ010000332.1:0-2621 GCA_031389925.1 Hyphomicrobiales bacterium
ACCTCGTCGCCGCGCTGGCAATGCGCCATCAGCGCGGCGAGGTTCGACTGCGTGCCGGTCGGGAAGAAAAGGCCCGCTTCCATCCCGAACAGGCCCGCGGCGTGGTCCTGCAGGCGGTTCACCGTGGGGTCGTCGCCGAAGACATCGTCGCCCAGCGGGGCGCTCGCCATCGCGGCCAGCATGGCCGGCGTGGGACGGGTCACGGTATCGCTGCGCAGGTCGACGGGCTTCATGCGCTAGCCGCCGTGCGCGCGAACGCACTGGTTCAACGCATCCTTGCCCACATTCGCACAGCGCGCGGCGCACGCCTCGCGCTGCGCAACCGGCGCCGAACCGCACAGCCCACGTGCGTTCTCCAGGGCGGTGGGCGCGGCCGGCGCATCCGCCTTGAGCGCGGGATTGCCGCCGTGGTCCTTGACGCAGTCGGCCTGGGCGGCGGGCGAAACCGCGGCGCAAGCGGTGTTGCAGTTGCCGCGCATCATCCCCTTGGCCGGGCTGCACTGTTCGCGCAGCGCCTCCGCGGAGAGCGCCTTCGGCGCCTGTGCCACGGCAATGAACGGCAAGGCCAGGACAAGGCAGGCCAGGGCCAGCGCACGCAGGCTCAACGCAGCCCCTGGTTGATCTTCTCCAGCGCGGCCTTGCCCGGGCAGAGCTCGGGCTCGTTCAGCTGGTTGAGCGGCGTTGCCACCGTGTTCAGGCTGTCGTGCAGGTCGCGCGGGGTGGCGGCGAAGTAGAGCAGGCCGGTGGCGATCTCGCCCACCGCGTAGCGCGCCTGGATGAAGTTCATCGCCGCCAGGCGGTCGGAGGCGTCGTAGCGGTCGTCGATCTTGCGCAACCTCAGCACCGAGCCGTCGTGCTGCTGCACGTCCTGCACCGCGCCCGGTTCGTAGGACGTCGTGATTTCCTTGTGCATCTTGATCACGTCGAGGGAATTCACGGCTTCGTTGTGCTCGCGCACGTAGTCGTAGCTCTTGGTCGAGCCGTCGTGGTTGTTGAATGCCACGCACGGCGAGAGCACGTCGAGGAAAGCCGCGCCCGGGTGCAGCAGCGCGCCCTTGATGAGCGGCACCAGTTGCGCCTTGTCGCCCGAGAAGCTGCGCGCGACGTAGGTGGCACCCAGCTGGAGCGCCATCAGCACCAGGTCGATCGACTCGTCGGCGTTGAGCGCCCCGCGCTTGCTCTTCGAGCCGCGGTCGGCAGTGGCTGAGAACTGGCCCTTGGTCAGGCCGTACACGCCGTTGTTCTCGACGATGTAGGTCATGTTGACGCCGCGGCGGATCGCATGGGCGAACTGGCCGAAGCCGATCGAGGCGCTGTCGCCGTCGCCGGAGACACCGAGATAAACCAGATCGCGGTTGGCGAGGTTGGCGCCGGTCAGCACCGACGGCATGCGGCCGTGTACGGTGTTGAAGCCGTGCGAGTTGCCGAGGAAATAGTCCGGCGTCTTCGACGAGCAGCCGATGCCGGAGATCTTCGCCACCCGGTGCGGCTCGATCGAGAGTTGGAAGCAGGCCTCGATGATCGCACCCGTAATGGAGTCGTGGCCGCAGCCGGCGCACAGCGTCGAGACCTTGCCCTCGTAGTCGCGATGCGTGAAGCCGAGCTCGTTCTTCGGCAGGCCCGGGTGATGGAATTTCGGCTTGGCGATGTAGGTCATGACACCACTTTCCGGAGCGGGGTGACTTTAAGCTGGTCTTGATGGTCGCCGATCGCCTTGGCGATGAAGCGCGCCGTGATCGGCGTGCCGTCGTAGTGCAGGATCGGCACGAGCCGGACCGGATCGATGTCGTTCTCGTTGACGATCATGGAGCGAAGCTGCGCATCGCGGTTCTGCTCGACCACGTAGACGAAGTCGTGATTGGCGATGAAGCTCGCCACGCTGGAATGGAACGGGAAGGCGCGCACCCGCAGCCGGTCGAGCTGGTGGCCGCGGGCCTCCAGCATGCCGATCGCCTCGTCCATCGCAGGCGAGGTCGAGCCGTAGTAGATCACGCCGTACTTGGTCTGCTTGGCGGCGTTGGCCTGCAGCGGCCGCGGCACCATGTCCTTGGCGGTCTCGTCCTTGCGCAGCAGGCGCTGCATGTTGTCCTGGTAGGCCGGACCTTCCTCGGTGTAGCGCGCGTAGCGGTCGCGCGACGTGCCGCGGGTAAAGAACGAGCCCTTGGTCGGATGCGTGCCGGGATAGGTGCGGAACGGGATGCCGTCGCCATCGACGTCGAGATAGCGGCCGAAGTCGCGGCCATCGTCGAGCATCTCCGCGGTCATCACCTTGCCGCGGTCGTACGCCTTGCTCTCGTCCCACTTGAACGGGCGGCAGAGCCGGTGGTTCATGCCGATGTCGAGATCGAGCATCAGAAAAACCATGGTCTGCAGGCGTTCGGCGAGGTCGAAGCACTGCGCCGCCATCTCGAAGGCCTCGGCCGGGTCCTCGGGGAACAGCAGCACGTGCTTGGTGTCGCCGTGCGAGGCATAGGCGCAGGAGATGACGTCGCACTGCTGGGTGCGCGTCGGCATGCCGGTCGAGGGGCCGGCGCGCTGCACGTTGAAGAGGACGGCCGGGATTTCCGCGAAATAGGCGAGGCCGAGGAACTCCTGCATGAGCGAGATGCCGGGGCCGGAGG
>JANMSZ010000352.1:0-1786 GCA_031389925.1 Hyphomicrobiales bacterium
CCATGTGGTTGAGCACCTCTTCGGTCGCATAGTCGTCGACATGCACGACCACGCCGTCGCACCTGGCGCGGAAATGCGCCGGCAAGCGGCGAAACACCTCGACGGCGAGGATCTCGAACTCCTCCAGCGACGGCGCCTTGAGCGGACGCCAGGCAAACGGATCGGTGATTGAGGGACCTGACATGCTGCAGTTCTAAGGGACACTCGCAGCCCGGCCAAGCGGCTCTCCCGCGGCCTGATGGCACTCTCGTCGCCGGCCCTCGAGGGTTGACGCCGTGGCGGCGATAAGGGACCGTTGCTGGATAAACGTCGCGCGGTGGAGTGTTCGATGCGTCACAGGGCTTGGGGCTTAGTTGCGGCAGGGGCGCTGATCGCGGCGCTCGGCCTCGCGCCGGCCACCGCCGCCCCGCGCGCCAAACCGCAGCCGCAGGCCAAGGCCGCCACGACCGAAGTGTCGTCGCAGCAGCGCGTCCGCCGCGCGCCGTCCCGGATCACGGTTTATCCGAGGAACTATCAGCCGCGACCGCTCTATCGCCAGTGCGTCGACGGCTACGTGGTGGAAGCGCGCGCGACCGGCCCGACCGTGGTGCCGCGCGAACGCTGCTGGTGGGTCCGCGGCTAATCCCACGCAACCAACGCCAAAAAAAAAGCCCGCCTTTCGGCGGGCTTCTTCATTCAGGATTTGAACGACGCGGGTTTAGTGCCAGTCGCGCACGTCCACGAAATGTCCCGCGATCGCCGCTGCCGCCGCCATCGCCGGCGACACCAGATGCGTGCGGCCCTTGTAGCCCTGCCGGCCTTCGAAGTTGCGGTTCGAAGTCGAGGCGCAGCGCTCGCCCGGCTTGAGCTTGTCGGGGTTCATCGCGAGGCACATCGAGCAGCCCGGCTCGCGCCAGTCGAAGCCCGCGGCCTTGAAGATCTTGTCGAGGCCCTCGGCCTCGGCCTGCTCCTTCACCAAGCCAGAACCCGGAACGATCATCGCGTAGACGCTGGCGTTGACGTTCTTGCCCGCGGCGATGCGCGCGACCTCGCGCAGGTCCTCGATGCGCGAGTTGGTGCACGAGCCGATGAACACGCGGTCGAGCTTGATGTCGGTGATCTTCTCGCCGCCGCTGAGACCCATGTATTCGAGCGATCGCTCGGCCGCCATGCGCTTGTTGCCGTCGGCGATATCCGCGGGCACCGGCACGCGGCCTGCGATCGACGTGACCTGCTCGGGACTGGTGCCCCAGGTCACGATCGGTGGCAGCTTTGCCGCGTCGAGCCTGATCTCGCGATCGAAATGCGCGCCGTCATCGGTCGGCAGCGTGCTCCAGTAGCGGACCGCCGCGTCCCAGTCCTTGCCCTTCGGCGCCTTGGGGCGGCCCTTGAGATATTCGTAGGCCTTCTCGTCCGGCGCGATGAAGCCGGCCTTGGCGCCCGCCTCGACCGACATGTTGCAGACCGTCATGCGGCCTTCAATCGACAGCCCGCGGATCGCCTCACCGGCATATTCCAGCGCGTAGCCGGTGCCACCCGCGGTGCCGATCTCGCCGATGATGGCGAGGATGATGTCCTTGGCGGTGACATTCTCCGGCAGCTTGCCGTCGACCACCGCGCGCATGTTCTTCGACTTCTTCTGGATCAGCGTCTGCGTCGCCAGCACGTGCTCGACCTCGGACGTGCCGATGCCGTAGGCGAGCGCGCCGAACGCGCCGTGCGTCGCGGTGTGGCTGTCGCCGCACACCAGCGTGACGCCCGGCAGCGTGAAGCCCTGCTCGGGTCCGATGACGTGACAGATGCCCTG
>JANMSZ010000366.1:0-5940 GCA_031389925.1 Hyphomicrobiales bacterium
ACCAGGGTCTGTTCTTTCCGATCGATCCCGGCGCCGACGCCTCGCGCGGCGGCATGGCGGCCACGCGCGCCTCCCGCACCAACGCGGTGCGCTACGGCCCTATGAAAGACAAAGTGCTGGCGATGAAGGTCGTGCTGGCGAACGGCGAGTTGATGACCACCTCGCGCCGCGCCAAGAAATCGGCGTCGGGTTACGACCTGACCCGGCTGATCGTCGGCTCGGAAGGCACGCTCGGCATCATCACCGAGCTGACGCTGAAGCTGTCCGGCATTCCGGAAGCCATCGCCTCCGGCGTCTGTCCGTTCCCCTCGGTCGACGCCGCCTGCAAAGCGACGATCCTGACCATCCAATCCGGCATTCCGGTCGCGCGCATCGAATTGCTCGACGCGCTGCAGATCAAGGCCAGCAACGCCTATTCCAAGTTGACGCTGCCTGAGGCGCCGACTTTGTTCGTCGAATTCCACGGCACCGATGCCAGCGTCGCCGAGCAGTCGAAGCGGTTCGGCGAGATCGTCACCGAATTGGGCGGCGGGCCGTTCGACTGGGCGACCAAGCCGGAAGACCGCAGCCGTCTCTGGCAGGCGCGGCATGACGGCTATTGGGCCGGGCGGCACCTGCGCCCCGGCGCCTCGGCCTTCGCCACGGATGTCTGCGTGCCGATTTCGCGGTTGGCCGAGTGCGTCAACACCACCCAGCGCGAAATCGCCGCGCTGAACCTGGTCGCGCCGATCCTCGGCCATGTCGGCGACGGCAATTTCCACCTGACGCTGCTGGTCGACATGGCCGACGCCGACGAGGTCAGGCGCGCGAAAATCCTGATGGAGCGGCTGGTGGAACTGGCGCTGTCGATGGACGGCACCTGCACCGGCGAACACGGCGTCGGCCAAGGCAAAATGAAGTATCTCCTGGCCGAGCATGGCGCGCCGGCGCTCGCGGTCATGGCCTCGATCAAGCGGGCGCTCGACCCGCAGAACCTGATGAATCCGGGTAAGATCGTCACACTCTGATCGGCATGTTCTGATCATCTTGCCCGACATAGATTTGCCGCCAACAACCGGCAAAAACAGGTACATTTTATATTGTTGAGCGAGAACGCGGCCGGCCGCTCGGTTCGGCGCTGGAGTTGGCGTTGCAAACTACATTGTTGGGACTGGCAATCGCGATCATTCTGGCGCTGCTGGCGGCGCTGGTCGGTCCGCTATTGATCGATTGGAGCGGCCACCGCTCGCTGTTCGAAGTCCAGGCTAGCCGGCTCCTTGGCGTTGACGTGCGCGTTGCCGGCGAGATCGACGCCCGGCTGCTGCCGTCGCCCAAGCTGACGCTGCACGACATTCAGATCGGCCGCCCCGGACCGGACAGCGTCCGCGCCCGCTCGCTCGGCCTCGAACTGGCGCTCGGCCCGCTGATGCGCGGCGAGTGGCGCGCCACGGAGTTGCATCTCGCCGGGCCGCGCATTGCGCTAGGCCTCGATGCGTCTGGCCATGTGCAGGCGCCGAGCATTGCGGTCGGCTTCGATCTGGACGGCCTGACCGTCGATAGGCTGAGCATCGAAGACGGCCAGGTGACGCTCGCCGATGCCGCGAACGGCGCCAGCATCACGCTCGACAAACTTTGGTTCAACGGCGAGGCGCGTTCGCTGATCGGACCGTTCAAGGGCGAGGGCGCCGTCACGGCCGGCGGCGAGCTTTACCCGTTTCGCATTTCCACCGGCCGCTATAGCGACGACACCGGCATCCGGCTTCACGTCAATGTCGATCCGGTCAATCGGCCGCTCAGCATCGAAGCCGACGGCATGCTGGCGCTCGCCGGCGGCGATCCGAAGTTCGACGGCAGTTTGAGTTTGGCGCGTCCGGTCGGCATCGCGTCGCGCTCCGCGGCTTCGGTGACCCAGCCTTGGCGCGTCAGCGGCAAGATCAAGGCCACCGCCGCCGCCGCGCTGATGCAACAGGTCGAATTCCAATATGGCTCGGAGGAACAGGGCCTCAAATTGACAGGCGTCGCCGATTTCAAATTCGGCACGCGTCCGCGTTTTGACGGTCTGCTGTCGGGCCGGCAGATCGACCTCGACCGCGCGCTGGCCAAGGACGACGGCACGAGGCCATTGCCGGCGGCGGCCATCCGCCAATTGGCCGAATTGGGCGGCGGCGTTTTCCGGCCCACCATTCCGATACAAATTGGTGTTGGAATAGACCAAATCACGCTCGGCGGCAGCATCGTGCAGAATTTGCGTGGCGATATCACGACCGGCGCCGGCGGATGGAATCTGGATCGTTTCGAGTTTCGTGCGCCGGGCTTCACCCAGGTTCGCCTGAGCGGCCGGCTCGCCGTTGACGCCGCTGGTGTTGCGTTCACCGGTCCAGCGCAAGTCGAGGCCAGCGATCCGAAGGCCCTGGCGGCCTGGCTGGAAGGCAACGGCGAAACCACGCAGCAGGACCTACGGCCGATGAAGCTGCGCGGCGACGTGACGGTGGCGAGCGACAAGTTCGCGGTCGAGCGAATGCAGGCCGAGTTCGACCGCAAGACGATCACCGGGCGCTTCGTCTATGCCTTCGCCGGCGCGCAGCCGGCCAAGCTCGACGCCGCGCTCAACGCGCCGGAATTGGACATCGACGTCGCGCTCGGCTTCGGCAAGGCTTTGCTCGCTGGCTCCAAATTCGAACGCCCGCATGACATGACCATCGCCGCCGACATCGGTCGCGCCACCATTGCCGGCTTCGTCGCGCGCAATGCCAGCGCGCGGCTGAAGGTCGACGCCGGCGGATTGCAGATCGACCGGTTGTCGGTCGCCGATCTGGGCGGCGCGGCATTCTCGGCGAGCGGCCGTATCGCCACGACGGCGCCGTCGCCGCAAGGCGACATGCGCGTCGATCTCGATGCGCCGGATATGGCGCCGGTGATGGCGCTGCTGGCGCGCTTTGCTCCCGATACGGCGCAGGTGCTCGGCCGCGGCACGTCCATGATGGCGCCGGCCAAGCTGCGCGCGCGTTTGACCATCGACGGCGGCGCGTCACCCGCGCTTGCCAAGCTCGGGCTTGACGGCAGCCTGGGCAAGGTGCGTGTCGCGATGAACGGGCAGGCGAATGTCGATTCAATCGCGTTCAATATCGGTGACATCAAGATAGACGGAAAACTCGATACCGATGACGGCAAGGCCTTGATTGCGGTGCTCGGTCTCAATCGCGCGCTGGCGGTCGAGGCGGGTCCCGCCACCCTGACGATCAAGACCAGCGGTCCTGCGCGGGGCGACCTGCAGATCGAGAGTCGGCTGACCGCCGGCGGGCTCGATGCCAATATCGGCGGCACGGCGCGATTGTTCGGCGAGACCCGTTCGGCGGCGTTGCGCGCCAATATTGTACGTGCCGATATTGCGCCGCTGCGCGGTGTGGCAGGCAGTCCGGCCTTGCCGCTCGCCTTCGCCGCGCGCGTGGCGCTTGCCGGTACGGATCTGTCGCTCGCCGACATCAACGCCACGGTGGCCGGTGCCGCGGTGCGCGGCAAACTGAGCGCGACGTTACAAACGCCGAGCCGGATTCAAGGCGACATCGATGCCGACAGCGCCGATGGTGCGGCGCTGATTGCGGCGGCGATCGGCATGCCGGCTTCCGTGAGTTCGAAAGGTATGCGGAGCGAACCGCGCAACAGCCGCAGCGATTGGGCCTGGTCGAGCGAGCCTTTCGCGCCAGGCGGCTTCGGCGACTTCACCGGCCAAGTCGCGCTCAAGGCCCGCCGTCTCGATGTTTCGCCACGGATTGCGGCGCGGGAATTCCGCGCGACATTGCGCCTCGGCAAGGACGAATTCACCGTCGACGACGTGAGCGGCGATGTCGCCGGCGGCCGCCTCGCCGGGAAGCTGTCGTTCCGCTCGGCGGCCGACGGTCTCAAGGCCAACGTCAAGATCGCGCTCACCAATATCGACGCCACCACGGTGCTGCCCGCAAGCGCGCGGCCGCCGGTGAACGGCTCGCTCGGTTTCTCGGCGGAAATGGCCGGTAGCGGTTTGAGCCCGGTCGCCCTCATCGGTTCGCTGCAAGGCGCCGGCAAGGTGACGCTTTCGGATGGCCAATTTTCCGGACTCGACCCTCGGGCGTTCGATGCCGTGACGCGGGCGGTCGATCTTGGATTGCCGATCGACGGCATGCGCATTGGCGACGTGGTGCAAAAGGCCTTGGATGGCGGCCAGCTATCCATCAAGCGTGCCGAAGGCACCATCGCGGTCAGCGCCGGCCAGATGCGGTTGAGCAACGTTTCGGTCGAAAGCAAGGACGCAGACTTGTTGTTGTCCGGCAATCTCGACATGACCGACGGTGCGATCGACGCGCGGATGGTTCTGTCGGGCGCTGGACGAGCCGCGGGGGCGAGACCGGATATTTTCATGGCCCTGTACGGGCCGGCCGCCGCGCCGTCGCGGACCATCGACGTGTCCGCGCTGACCGGCTGGCTCACATTGCGTTCGGTTGAAAATCAGACGCGGCAATTGCGCGCGATCGAAGGCCAATTGCCAAAGGCGCAGCCGCCGGCGCCGAAAACCGAACAGGCTCCCGCGCTGCCGGCACCCATCGACATCAGACCGGCGCCTGCGCCGGCGCAGTAAGCCGATGCGTCAGTCGGCCTGCATCGCCGCCACGCGCGGGCTGCTGGTGTCACGCTGCGCGCTCTTCGTGCCGTGCTGTTCGCCGATCATGGCGCGATAATAATCGAGCACGAACAGACGGATCGCGGACGACAGATTGCCGTTATGGCGGTCGGTGTCGATCGAGGCCACGACATCGGACAGTGTAAGATTCCGATTGCTCGCGATCTCCTTCAGCCCCTTCCAAAACGCTTCTTCGAGACTGACGCTGGTCTTGTGGCCGGCGATAACGATGGAGCGTTTGATAACAGGCGATTTCATGAGCGGTCTCCTGTTTCAATCCGATGTCGATCGAGGTCACGGCCGGCTTTGTCTTGCTTGGCGTCGTCGAGCTTGCGCAGATATTTAGGCTGGCCGTGGGCCAGTCGATTGACCTGCGTGCGTTGTTCGTTGTCTTGACGCTTGGCCTGCTTCCTGGCCGTTCGAAGATTCACAACATCCGCCATGCGGCGCCTCGATGGTATTGGGGTACACCTTGTGTGCATTGCCGCTCATCGCGCGCCCGTAAACCTAGGCGACGAATCCACAAGGTTGCTTATGTGACATTGCGGTAGATTGTAGGAGCGTTTCAATACACGGTTAGTTGATCGGCAATAGTTTCTACGATGCGGCAGCGTGCAACACATCAGTTCAACCGGGTATCTTTAGAAGATGAGGCCGTCACTTCCCGATGTATATTTAGTGTTCGGGGGGTCTATACTATGTAATTCATCAAATAGACCGACACGAAACCCTGCCGTATTGTCTCGTATGGTGAGATTTGACACAAAAGTTCAGTGAAATAGTACTCTGATACGCACCTCAATGTTCCGCGATTACATTCAACGCGGCGAATATTATCATGCAATGAAAATTCTATGCTTGAAAATTTCACATCGTAGAAAAAATTACTGGGTTAGACGTCGGCCTCAGCGTGGCCGGGTCATGTGCTCGGGGCGGACCAAGCGGTCGAAATCGGCGCCGGAGACAAACCCCAGGCGCATGGCTTCCTCGCGCAGCGTCGTGCCGTTGGCATGCGCGGCTTTCGCCACCTGCGCGGCCTTATCGTAGCCGATGCGCGGCGCCAGTGCGGTCACCAGCATCAGCGAGCGCTGCATCAGTTCGGCGATGCGCGGCTCGTTGGCCTTGATGCCGACGACGCAGTTGTCGGTGAACGAATTGACCGCATCGCCCATGAGCCGGATCGACTGCAGCATCGCGTGCGCCAGCACCGGCTTGTAGACGTTGAGCTCGAAATGACCCTGGCTGCCGGCGACCGTGACGGTCGTGTTGTTGCCGAACACCTGGCAGCACACCATCGTCAGCGCTTC
>JANMSZ010000373.1:0-2821 GCA_031389925.1 Hyphomicrobiales bacterium
CAAAGTTTTTCGCTCCGTACGTGTCGGATCCCGTCGATGGGAAATAAGATGCACAACATATCCCGCTCATTCCCGCGCAAGCGGGACTCCAGAGCAACAACAAACATTCTCGGATGCAGCCCCTGGGTCCCCGCTTTCGCGGGGAAGAGCGGAGAGAACTGATGGAACTCCCGCTCAGTGACTTCCGCAAAATGGCGGTCGAGGAATTCGACACCAGCAAGCTGCTGTCGCACGCCGCCAAGCAGGCGGAAGAGCGCGGCTACAAGAACTTCCCGATCGTCGACGTCGACTCGCATCACTACGAAAGCGAATCGATCGACGAGATTCTCGAATACATGGACGACCCGGTGCTGCAGCAGCTTGCGCGCAGCGCGCGGCAAGCAAGCTCCAAGAGCGTCGGCGTATTGCCATCCGGCGTCGGCTATCAGGACATGGGCGGGCGCGTCATGCGCTATTCGGTGCGCGGCATGGAAAAAACGCCCGCCGGCATCCAGCGCGACATTTCGCTGACGCGGCGCTGGATGGACGCCATCGGCATCAATATCGCGGTGATGTTTCCGACGCCGATGCTGCAGCTTGGCCTGCATCCGCAAGTCGAGGTCGAGGTGGCGCTGGCGCGCGCCTATAACCGCTGGCTTTGCGAGCGCGTGCTGGCGCACGAACCGCGCATCCGCTCGATGCTGTATCTGCCGTTCAACGACGCCGAGGCGTCGTACAAGATGGTGCAGGAATTCGGCGGCAAGCCCGGCGTGGTCGGCTTCATGGTGACGTCGGCGCGCTATCGGCCGGTGCACCACAACTCCTACATGAAGACCTACGCGCTGCTGGAAGAGATGAACCTGCCGCTGGCCTTTCACGCCGGCTACAATTGGGAAGACCGCACCGTCGGCCTGATGAATCAATTCATCTCGGTGCACGCGCTCGGCTTCGTGTTCTACAACATGGTGCATCTCGCCAATTGGGTGATGAACGGCATCCCGGAGCGTTTTCCCAAGCTGAAGGTGCTGTGGGTCGAAAGCGGGCTCGCCTGGATCCCTTTCATGATGCAGCGCTTCGACAACGAATACATGATGCGCTCGTCGGAGGCGCCGGCGCTTAAAAAACTGCCGAGCAACTACATGCGCGACATGTTTTTCTCGTCGCAGCCGATGGAAATGACCGACATGGGCGCGCTGGAGACGACCTTTCGCATGATCAAAGCGGAAACCCAATTGCTGTATTCGTCGGACTATCCGCACTGGGATTTCGACCTGCCCTCGACGATCTACGACCTCCCCTTCCTCGACGAGAAGGCCAAGCGCAATATCCTTGGCGGCAACGCCATGCGGGTGTTTAATCTGACCCTGTAGGCCTAAAACGACCGCCAACAACGGCGGCGCAGGGAGGACGATGTGCGCATTATTCTGACGCTGATTTCGGCGTTGTTTTTGGCCGTGGGTGCAACCCCGCGCGCGTCCGCGCAGAGTGCCGCCGATTTCCCCAACCGGCCGATCCGGCTGGTGGTCTGCGTGCCGGCCGGCGGCGGCGTCGATACCGTGGCGCGCATCGTCGCCGACGGCTTGCAGAAGAAGCTCGGCCAGCCGGTGGTGGTGGAAAACCGCGCCGGCGCCGCCGGCAATATCGGCGCCGAATTCGTGTTCACCTCCGAGCCGGACGGCTACACGCTGCTCGCCGCGCAGCCGGCGCCGCTCACCATCAATCCGCTGCTGTACAAGAACATGAGCATCGATCCGAAGAATTTCGTGCCGGTGACGATCATGACCTCGATCGCCAACGTGCTGCTGGTGCGGCCGGATTTTCCGGCCAAGACCCCGCAGGAGTTTCTCAGCTACGTGAAGGCCAATCCCGGCAAGGTCAACTACGCCTCGCAGGGCATCGGCACGACGTCGCATCTGACCGCGGCTTTGTTCGAGACACTGACCGGCACCAAGCTGGTGCACGTGCCGTACAAAGGCACGGCGCCCGCGCTCAACGACATCGTCGCCAGCCATGTCGACATGATCTTCATGGAGGTGGCGGCGGCGATCAAACTGCACCAGGGCGGCCGCGCCCGCATTCTGGGAGTGGCGACCGCCAAGCGCATCCACAATCTGCCGGACATTCCGACGCTCGACGAAGTCGGGCTGAAAGGTTTCGAATCCGGCACCTGGAACGCCATCGCCGCGCCGCCGAAAACGCCGGCCGCGATCGTCGCCAAGCTCAACAAGGCGATCAACGAAGTGCTGGCGAGTCCGGAGGCGCGCGATCATTTCAGCAAGATCAATCTGAACGCCGCCGGCGGCACGCCGGCCGAGGCCAAGGCCTTTATCTTGCATGAGACCGAGGTCTGGAGCGGCGTGATCAAGGCCGCGGGCGTTGAGGCGCATTAGTTTCTTATCCCTCCCCCCACCACCGCTGTCATTGCCGGGCTTGACCCGGCAATCCATCAGATGATTCGGCGCAAACAGACTTGCGTAAGACCTGTAATGTCTCGCGTCGGTCATGGATGCCCGGGTCATAGGCGAGCGAAGCGACGCCGTCCTTCGGACGGCTATGCCCGGGCATGACAACAGAGAGAGTGCGCCCTCTTTCCGATTCAAATTTCAAACAGCCAAGTTCGATGCAGACATGATTCATCGCCCGTGTTCTTTGCGGCCCGGGCAGGCCGTCTCCTGAATTCCACTTCCTTCGCGCCTCCCTCAAGAACGAGGGTGCGCGGAACGCCAAGGGTCCAGAGGACCCACGGGCCTCGACGCCTCGCGACATCGAGGCTTGTCGAAGCGGTAGTTGCCGCAAGTCCACCAAACCAATGGCGTCCCGCGCGCGGTGTTTGAGGTTTGCT
>JANMSZ010000374.1:0-2653 GCA_031389925.1 Hyphomicrobiales bacterium
TTGTTCCGGCCCTTCGCGCAGGCGAGCGAGCAGATCGCCCGGCGTTACGGCGGCGCCGGTCTTGGGCTGGTCTTCGTCAAGCGCATCGCCAAGGCGATGGGCGGCGACCTCAAGGTGACCAGCAAGAAAGGCCGCGGCAGCACGTTCCGGCTCACGGTGCTGGCGGAGCGCTTCGCGGCCCAGACTTCGGCGCAAGCAAAACGCGGCGTGCCGACGCGACCGCTGTCGATCCTCTGCGCCGAGGACAACCCTTATGGCCGCGCCGTGATGAACACGATCGTCACCGAACTCGGCCATCGCATCGATTTCGTCGATAGCGGCGAGGCCGCGGTCGAGGCGGCGGGCCGCGGCGGCTACGACGCGCTGCTGATCGACGTCACGCTGTCCGGTCTCGACGGCATCGAGGCGACGCGGCGCATTCGCGCGCTGCCGGGCAAAGCCGGGCAGGTAACAGTGATCGGAATTTCTGGCCGCGACGATCGCGGCACCGAACAGGCCGCGCTCGGCGCCGGCATGAATTTCTATTTCGCCAAACCGATCAGCCCGAGCAGGCTGGCGCAGGCGCTGGTCGGCGGCGAAAAATAGGGTATATTTTTTTAACGGGAGAAAACGCGATGCTATTGCCCATGCAACGAATGGTTCTGCTCGTTGTGCTGATTTTCGCGTCTGGATTAACCGTCGCCTCCGCGCAGCAAACGGGCGCCAAAGAGGCGATTGAAAAATGCCTGGAGACGACGGCGTCCGAACCGGCTGGTTTCGGCGGCCGATGCATCGGGGTTGTCGCCGATCCATGTATCAAAAAGGCCGAAGGCAGCGCTTCCGACGTGAAGGATAAAAAGGCCTGCGCCGCGCGCGAGCTTGCTGTCTGGAATGGGATTTTAACGGCTGCGCTGCGGCAAATAAAAGCAGGAGCCGAAGCCAAGATGAATGCGAGCGTGACGTCCGCTCAGGCCACCTGGTCACAATCGCTCAAGACGCTTTGTCCCATTTTTGACAAGCTCGATCCAGGCATGTCGGAAGGCGGTGCCGAGTATTGCAGCCTGCAAGAGACGGCGCGCCGGGCTCTGATGCTGAAGAGGCTGGGAGAAGCCGTGAGCGAGCACTAATGCGAACGCTGGGTGACGGTGATATCACCGTCATAGCCGGATTTGCCGCAGCCATCACACTTCGGATGAATGGCAATCTTTACGCGGCCACTTTAGTCCGTTTTAAAAGGCTAAAAGTTACGGGTAGCCAGTGGGGTCGCTTATAAGTCCTATTGAGCTTTGCAACTGGAAACTTGAGGGCGCAACCGTCAATCAAGTAAATAAACGGCTGAGCGGGCCACAAGCCCATCGCGTCGCTGCCAACGAGTTCTTGCAACGCTTCAACGCACTGCTGTGAAACACCTATCCAAGCGATCGTATTTTTGTCTCCGACCCAATAGGTAAAATCACCTTTCAAATACGGAAGGTATTGAAGCAATTCTACGAAGGTTAGGCCGTCGCCTCGCCACTGAATGAGCGCAGGAATGTCGACTTTGGGATTTGTGGTTGGTGTAAACTCCGCCATGGGTTCGTCCTCCAGGGAGAATCATTTTGCGTAAGTATTTTACCGCCACGCCTTGAGGCGATGTAGGAAAAATGAGGTGTCTAAGTGTCTTTCCAGTTCCTAAAGACAGACAGTCGATAACTCTGGGTACAACTCGCAGGCGAGAGTCGCATGTTTCTTCCTGGTTCAGTGCCTAAAGGCCCACACCATTTTTATATTTTCCAGCATAAGACGAAACCTTGGTTCAAGTTTGGAGAGAGTCGCGATCCGGATGGCCGTCGCAGGAATCTCGGCCGCTCTCTTCGTTCTAGAGAATATCGGAGATGGACTTTCGTGAACTACTACGGATGTTTTTATGTCGAGCAGACAGCAATAGGTCTGATAAAGAATTTAGACTTTGTCCAAGTTCGCTCGCAGGATTGGTTCGAATTGGATCCCCCAACGATGGATGCCATCATCGTTAGCATCGATGAATTAGCTACATCCATTATCGAATGGGAGGAATTGAATACATCGACTGAGTGTGATGCTTGTCGCAAAGATAGGCCCTACGGTGCATTTCTCCACCGCACAAATTTTTTGCTTCTGCAACATTGGATAGAGAATGAATCTGGACCATTTGAGCCGATGGATTCTCTCGAAGAACGAATAGATTTCGAAATTAAAAGATTGAAACTGAGGCGTCGAGAAATTCCCGAAGACGTCCGCCAGTTGATTTTGGAAACATTTCCCGCTAAATTAAACGCGCTCTCATCCTGAGGCTGCGTCAGCAGAGGCTCACTTCAAAGTGCGTACTCATGCTTGAGAGATTGAATCAAACGTTACTCACGCCGTTGGCGCGCTCAACGATGCGCACCACGTCCGACATGATGCGGTTGAGCTCGAAATCCTTCGGCGTATAGACCGCCGCGACCCCTGCCGCTTCGAGTTGTTCGGCATCCTCTGGCGGGATGATGCCGCCGACCACGACGGGCACGTCATCGATCCCGGCGAGCTTCAGGCGCGCGATCACGTCCATGACCAGCGGCAGATGGCTGCCCGAGAGGATCGACAGTCCGACCACGTGCGCCTTCTGCTCGCGCACGGCGTCGACGATCTCCTCGGGCGTGAGCCGGATGCCCTG
>JANMSZ010000418.1:0-1592 GCA_031389925.1 Hyphomicrobiales bacterium
TGGGCGGCCGACTCACCGCGCGGACATCCGTCTCGAAAGACATTCCAGTCCGGCCGCGCCTTGCGAATATCTACCGGGCGCTGTCCTTCGTAGTCACCGTAGTTCCACTCCGCCAAGTCCGGTTCGATTTCTGCAACACCACCCAACCCCGCCAACTCACATGTTCGCCGTGCGCGCTGTAACGGACTGGTGAATACGCGGCTGAACCTTACAGTGCGAAGTGGCTCTGCCCACTTGCGGGCATCCTCTTCGCCTTGTTCGGTCAAGGGAATGTCGGTTGAACCTGTATGCTGGCCAGAGAGAGACCAAGCCGTTTCACCGTGTCGAATCAGATGAAGTCGCGAGAGCTGAGCCGGCATGCCGATCACTGGTTTGCGTCCCACCGCCAGTTTCGGATTTCCGGCATGTCTTCGCCATGCTTGCGGATGTAGTTCTTATGCTCGACGAGCTTGTCCTGAAGTTGTTGTTTCAGATAGCTCCCCTTGGCGCTTATCTGCGGCAGACGGTCGATCACGTCCATCACGAGGTGGAAGCGATCCATATCGTTAAGCACGGTCATGTCGAAGGCGGTAGTAATCGTGCCTTCTTCCTTATAGCCGCGGACATGCAAATTCTTGTGGTTAGTACGGCGGTAGGTCAGGCGGTGGATCGACCAAGGGTATCCATGGAAGGCAAAGATGATCGGCTTATCTTTGGTGAACAATGAATCGAAATCTGTATCGCTTAACCCATGCGGGTGCTCGGTTGGCGGCTGCAACTTCATGAGATCGACGACGTTGATCACCCGGATTTTCAGGTCGGGCAGATGTTGGCGCAGGATGGAAACCGCGGCGAGCGTCTCCAGCGTGGGTACGTCGCCGGCGCAAGCCATTACGAGGTCGGGCTCTGAGTCTTGATCGTTGCTGGCCCATTGCCAGATGCCGATGCCATTTGAGCAATGAGCGACGGCGGCGTCCATTGTCAGCCATTGCGGCGCCGGGTGTTTGCCCGCGACCACGGCATTGACATAGTGCCGGCTGCGCAGGCAGTGATCCATTACCGACAACAGGCAGTTTGCATCTGGCGGTAGGTAAACGCGCACTATCTCGGCCTTTTTATTCATGACGAGGTCGATGAAGCCGGGGTCTTGGTGCGTGTAGCCGTTGTGGTCCTGGCGCCAAACATGCGAGGCCAGAAGGTAGTTCAGCGAGGCGATCTTCCGCCTCCATGGCAAGTGCGACGTGACCTCTAGCCACTTGGCGTGCTGGTTGAACATTGAATCGACGATGTGGATGAACGCCTCGTAACAATTGAATAGCCCGTGTCGCCCGGTGAGCAGGTAGCCTTCGAGCCAGCCTTCGCACTGGTGCTCGCTGAGCATTTCCATCACCCGGCCGGTGGGCGCGAGAAATTCATCGCTCGGCACGGTCGTCGCGCCCCATTGGCGTTGGGTCACTTCAAACAGGGCTGCTAGGCCGTTGGAGAGCGTTTCGTCAGGGCCGAATACGCGGAAGTTTCGCTGCTCGCCGTTCAGCTTTGTCACATCGCGCAGGAAGCGCCCGAGCACACGAGTGTCGCCGATGCCGCGTATCCCCGGCGTGGGCACGTCGATC
>JANMSZ010000452.1:0-2935 GCA_031389925.1 Hyphomicrobiales bacterium
GGAACTCCGTGCTCGCAAGAAGATTCGGATGATTCTGCCGAGGGAGTAGGCACTGGCTAAATTCGGAATCGGACAAGCGGTTCGCCGCGTCGAGGATCAGCGATTTCTTACGGGCACCGGGTCGTTTGTGAGCGACATGTCGTTGCCTAGACAATGCTATGGCGTCTCCGTTCTGTCGCCTCACGCCCATGCGAATATCAAGAGCGTCGACACCACGGCCGCGAAGGCGTCGCCAGGCGTGGTTTGCATTCTGACGGGCGCCGACGCCAAGGCCGACAATCTCGGCGGCATTCCACCCCATTTCATGCCGGAGCACTGGGGCGGACCGAAGGGCTTTGCGACTATTCGTCCGATCCTGCTGGCCGATCGCGTGCGTTGTCTCGGCGATCGTGTTGCCTTCGTCGTGGCGGAGACGGAAGCCCAGGCAAGCGATGCCGCTGAGCTTGTCGAGGTTGAGTATGAGCCGCTGCCCGTGGTGGTCGATATCGAAGAGGCGATAAAGCCCTCCGTCGGCAAGATCTGGGACGAATGCCCCGGCGGCAATATCGGCGTCACCATCGCGTTTGGTGACAAGGCCGCAACGGACGCCGCCTTTGCTAGTGCAAAGCACGTCGTCAAACTTCGGCTTTGCAATAATCGCGTGACCGCAAACGCCATTGAACCGAGGGCGGCGCTCGGCTCCTACGAGGCGGCGGGCGAAACGTACACTCTTTATACGACGTCGCAAGATCCGCACGGCGTTAAGACCAAACTTGCGACGGCTGCTTTTAATATCGACGAGACCAAGATTCGCGTCATCTCGCCCGATGTCGGCGGTGGTTTCGGTATGAAAGCAAACCTCTACCCGGACGACGTTCTGGTGCTTTGGGCATCCAAGCGATGCGGGCGGCCGGTGAAGTGGACCGCCACCCGCTCCGAAAGCCTGCTGCAAGATGCGCATGCACGGGATCAGGTGATCTATGGCGAATTGGCGCTCGACGAGTATGGCAAGATTCTCGGCATCCGCGCCAAGGCCTATCAGGCGCTTGGCGCCTATTGGTGGGCTGCGGTCACGGCACCCTTGTTCTTTTCGGTGATGATGATTCCAAGCGTGTATGACGTCCAGGCTATTGATCTGAGCACCAATGCTGTGTTCACGAATACGGCTCCGACCTCGGTTTACCGGGGCGCCGGAAGACCGGAAGCGATATATTTCATCGAACGAATGATTGATCACGCCGCCAAAGTGACCGGCATTGATCGTGTCGAATTGCGCCGGCGCAATCTCATCAAGCCTAGCGCCATGCCGTATCACACGCCGACGCACCAGAATTACGATAGCGGCGAATTCGAACGGCTGATGGATCAATGCCTCAAATTGGCTGACTGGGACGGCTTTTCGGCTCGCAAAGCGGCAAGCAAGAAAAATGGCAAGCTGCGCGGCCGGGCGGTGACTCCCTATATCGAAATTGGCGGCGTTTTCAACGAGCGTATGGAGTTGCGCTTCGATCCGAGCGGCACGATTTCAATCATTGCCGGCACGCATTCGCACGGGCAGGGCCACGCCACCGCATTCGCCCAGCTTGTGTCACAGTGGCTTGGCGTTCCTTTTGAATCGATCCGCTATATCCAAGGCGACACCGAAAAAGTCGCCATCGGACGCGGCACCTTTGCTGCCCGAAGCTCCATGGTGGGCGGCTCGGCGCTGCGCTTTGCCGCGGACGCCATTATTGCCAAGGCAAAGCCGATGGCCGGCGCATTGATGGAGGTCTCGGTCGACGATATCAAGTTCGAGGACGGAAAATTCGTGGTCGTCGGCACCGACAAATCGATTCCGCTGACGGCCGTCGCCAAGGCGTTTTTTGCGCCAGCCGGGCCGGTGCTCAAATTCGGTCTTGGGCTCGACGCCGCGGGCTCCTATTCTGGCGCTCCGGGCGGTGCGCCAAATTATCCGAACGGTTGCCAGGTCTGCGAAGTCGAAGTCGATCCGGAAACCGGGCTTGTCAAAATCGATCGTTTCACTGCCGTCGATGATCTCGGCATGATCATCAATCCCCTGATCTGCGAAGGACAGATCCACGGCGGTATTGTTCAGGGGGCCGGTCAGGCCCTGATCGAAAACGTCTCCTACGATCAGTCAGGTCAACTGCTCTCCGGCAGCTTCATGGATTATGGGATGCCGCGCGCCCATGACTTCCCTGACTTTGTGTCCGCGCTCGAAGAAATCCCGGCCAAGACCAACCCACTGGGCGTCAAGGGAATTGGCGAGTCCGGAACGATCGGTGCGCCGCCAACAATCATCAACGCGGTTCTGGATGCATTGAGTCCCCTTGGCGTTGAACATTTAGACATGCCGGCAACACCGCTGCGGGTTTGGCAAGCCATTCAGAAAGCAAAGGGTTCGGCCGCCGCCTGACGCCTGGCGAACCGAGCGTTTACGAGAACACGACCATGAACAATAAAAATTGGCTCGGTCATCCCGAAACGCCGCCAGGCGACTATGACCGAGAGCCGGTCTATCACGACATGCTGAAGGAAAAGGACGTTGCGGTCGCGATGCGCGACGGCGTCGCGCTTTCAGTCGATGTGTATCGTCCAAACACCCAAGAGAAGTTCCCGGCACTGCTGGCCTTTGCGATCTACAACAAGGATTTGCAGGGCCCGGATATGGCGGAGTCACTGCCACCGCAGCCCTCTTGGGCGCCGATGTGGGCCGGTTTGCTGGAAGCCGGCGACACCAAGTTCTTCGTCTCGCGAGGCTACGTGCACGTGATCGGCTCGCCGCGCGGTATCGGAAAATCCGGCGGTGGCGGCTCGCGCGAATGGGATTGCTACGATCTGATCGAATGGATCGCGGCGCAGCCGTGGTGCGACGGCAATGTCGGGATGGTCGGTATTTCCGGTTATGGCGCCGAGCAGTTGGCGGTCGCGAAACAGCAGCCGCCGCACCTCAAGG
>JANMSZ010000457.1:0-1544 GCA_031389925.1 Hyphomicrobiales bacterium
AATCGATCGCGCCGGCCTCGTCGGCGCCGACGGGCCGACCCATGCCGGCTCGTTCGACGTGGCCTATCTCGGCTGCCTGCCCGGCTTTGTGGTGATGGCAGCGGCGGACGAGGCCGAACTGGTGAATATGGTGGCGACGCAAGTTGCCATCGACGACCGGCCGTCCGCGTTGCGCTATCCGCGCGGCGAAGGGCTGGGCGTGCCGATGCCGGCCGAAGGCGAAGCGCTCGAGATCGGCAAGGGCCGCATCGTACGCGAAGGCCACAAAGTAGCGCTGCTGTCGTTCGGCGCGCGGCTCGGAGAATGCCTGAAAGCGGCCGACGAACTGGCCGCGCTTGGCCTATCGACCACGGTCGCCGACGCGCGCTTCGCCAAGCCGCTGGATCTCGATCTGGTGTTGCAACTGGCCCGCGGACACGAGGTTCTGGTGACGATCGAGGAAGGCTCCATCGGCGGCTTCGGGTCGTTCGTCTTGCAGGCGCTGGCCGAGAATGGCGTGCTGGACGCGGGCTGTAAGGTGCGCAGCATGGTGCTGCCCGACGTTTTCCAGGATCAGGACACACCGGCGGCGATGTATGCCAAAGCCGGCCTCGACGCCAAAGGTATCATCGCCAAGGTATTCGAAGCCCTCGGCAAAGACGCCGCTGCCGAGACGGTCAAGCTGGCGTAAGATCAACGCCATCATGACCACCCACCAACGCGCCGATCGGCTGCTCGTCGAACGCGGCTTGTTTGAAAGCCGCGCCAAGGCGCAGGCCGCTATCGAAGCGGGGCTGGTGCGGGCCAACGATGCGACGGTGCGCAAGGCATCGGAAGTCATCGCAGTCGACGCAATCTTGCAGGCCAGCGCGGCGCACCCTTACGTTTCGCGTGCCGGCATGAAGCTTGCCGCCGCGCTCAATCATTTCGGCTTCGATCCGAAGGGCCGCGCGTGTCTCGATGTCGGTGCATCGACCGGCGGCTTCACGCAAGTGCTGCTGGAACGTGGCGCCAAGTCCGTTTACGCCGTCGATGTCGGCCGCGATCAATTGCATGCAAGCTTGCGCGTCCGACCTGAGGTTATTTCCCTCGAGGCGACCGATATCCGTACCCTCGCCCTGCCTGGCGAGCCGCCAGATCTGATCGTGGCCGACGTCAGCTTCATCTCGCTCAAACTGGTGCTGCCGGCGGCCCTCGCGCTGGCAAAACCGCCGGCGCAGCTGGTGGCGCTGATCAAGCCGCAATTCGAGGCCGGCCGCGCCGCGCTGAAACGCGGCATCGTGCGCGACGCGGCCGTACACGCCGCAGTGTGCGACGATATCTCCAATTTTGTTGCAGCGCTCGGATGGCGCGTTCTCGGTATTGCGCCCTCGCCGATCACCGGCGGCGACGGCAATGCCGAATTCCTGATCGGCGCCGTGCATGACTGAACAGCTCACCATCGCCCGCCTCGGCCATCGCGGCGACGGCGTCGCCGACACCAATGTCGGACCGGTGTTTGTCGCCTACACCTTGCCTGGCGAGATCGTGACGGTCGAGCGCATCGACGGCCATCCCGATCGGCG
>JANMSZ010000476.1:0-7449 GCA_031389925.1 Hyphomicrobiales bacterium
CCTCCGCGGGCCACGCCAGCGGCACGCTGGTCAACGCGCTGATCGCGCATTGCGGCGCCAGCCTGTCCGGCATCGGCGGCGTCAAGCGGCCCGGCATCGTGCACCGGCTCGACAAGGACACCACCGGGCTTCTGGTCGTCGCCAAGAACGACAAGGCGCACAAGGCGCTGTCCAAGCAATTCGCCGATCACGGCCGTGAAGGGCCTCTGGAAAGAGGCTATCTCGCTTTCGTCTGGGGCGCGCCGGACCGGCCGAAGGGCACCATCAACGCGCCCCTCGACCGCAATCCGCATAACCGCGAAAAACGCACGGTGCGCGAGGGCGGCCGCGAGGCCATCACGCATTGGCAGTTGCTGGAGACCTTCCCCGGCCAAGATTCTTCCAACAAAGCCGACAAGCCGGTCGCCAGCCTGGTCGCCTGCACGCTCGAAACCGGCCGCACCCACCAGATCCGGGTGCACCTCGCCCATATCGGCCATCCGATCCTGGGCGACGCCACCTACGGCACCGGCTTCAAGACCAAGTCGACCTTGCTGCCCGAAGCCGCCCGCGACGCCTTGGCCGCGCTCGGCCGCCAGGCGCTGCACGCCTATTTGCTCGGTTTCGAGCACCCCGACAGCGGGGAATTCATGGAGTTCAAGTCAGCTTTGCCGGCCGATCTGGCCGCCCTGCACGCGGCCTTGCGCGGATAAGTCCGGCCGCCTCTTGCGGACCGAAGCCCGGCTCCCCATCTACATTCAATCACGAACTGTCCAAGACTCGCGATTCTGCCGAAAACCTGGTGTTCCATCTGGAACGCCGGGCGGTTTGCGTCGTTACCTCACCATCAGGGCGCGCATAGCGCCCCAGGCATCGAAGAATAGATCAACCATTCCAAAGGCTTGGTCGCATGCCCTCGAGCATGGCTGTGTCACGGCGACGTGACACCGAGTTCACTTTCTTTCGCTTGTGCAGCGCAGTATGCTGCACAAGCGATCAAACAACACGGTCGCACAGTGCGTGCCGTCGGCTCGGGGAGCGGCGGCATCAACCGCCTGCCGGTCACCCGGGGGCAATTATCAAGGAGGGCGCTACATGGCCCGTTCAGCCGCAATGCCGGCACTTAAGGCCGAATCCGGTCTTTCTCACTATCTCGAAGAAATTCGGCGGTTTCCGATGCTGGAACCGCAGCAAGAATACATGCTGGCGCGCAGCTGGCGCGAACACGGCGATCGTGAAGCCGCGCACCAGCTCGTCACCAGCCATCTCCGCCTCGTGGCCAAGATCGCCATGGGCTATCGCGGCTATGGGCTGCCGATCTCGGAAGTCGTGTCCGAAGGCAATGTCGGCCTGATGCAGGCGGTCAAGCGCTTCGAGCCCGAGAAGGGCTTCCGGCTCGCGACCTACGCGATGTGGTGGATCAAGGCCGCGATCCAGGAATACATCCTGCGCTCGTGGTCGCTGGTGAAGATGGGCACCACCGCCAACCAGAAGAAGCTGTTCTTCAACCTGCGCAAGGCCAAGAGCAAAATCTCCGCGCTGGAGGAAGGCGATCTGCGGCCCGATCAGGTCAAGCTGATCGCCAAGCGTCTTGGCGTCACCGAGCAGGACGTGGTCGACATGAACCGCCGTCTCGGCGGCGACGCCTCGCTCAACGCGCCGATCCGCGACGACGGCGAAGCCGGCGAATGGATGGACTGGCTGGTCGACAACTCGCCCAGCCAGGAACACATCCTGGCCGAGAACGAGCAGAGCGATAACCGCCACCAGGCGCTGATCTCGGCGCTCGACGTCCTGAACGATCGCGAGAAGCGCATCTTCCAGGCGCGGCGCTTGGCCGACGATCCGGTCACGCTCGAGGATCTGGCGTCGGAATTCGGCGTGTCGCGCGAGCGCGTGCGCCAGATCGAGGTGCGCGCGTTCGAGAAGGTGCAGAAGGCGGTGAAGAACCAGATCGCCACCATGGAGCAGCCGGCGGAAACGCCGGCCGTCACCTCGGCGGCATCGGCTTCGGCGACGATGCACTAACCGCTCGGAACGCATGCCAACAGTTTCAAATGGCCGGGGCTTTCCCCGGCCATTTTTTTGTCTCCCTCTCCCGCCCACCGCTGTCATTGCCGGGCTTGACCCGGCAATCCATGAGATGGCGCGGCGTAGACAGACTTACGTAAGTCTTCCGCCAACGCGGCTAAGTCATGGATGCCCGGGTCATAGGCGAGCGAAGCGACGCCGTCCTTTGGACGGCTATGCCCGGGCATGACGACCGATAGAATTGCGCCCTCTTGCGCACCGTACCCCGCCGCGCCAGAATTAACGCCGTAACCCGCGTGAGGTGTTGCGTGCCGAGCCATCGTCCGGCCGACGTCGCCAAGAGGCTTGCGCGCGCCAGCGAGCGCCGCAGGCTCGAGCGCGACAGCGCGTTCCGGCGCGTCACCTTCTCGCTGCCGCGCGCGCAGGCCCGCGCCAAGGCGCGCGAGTTTTTCGCCGCGTTTCCGAAAGCCGCCTACATGACCGAAGTGGAAAGCTGGCGCGAATTGCCCGGCGACGTCATCGAATTCACCATGCGGCGATTGCCGACGGCAGATTGAGCGACTGCCCCCAAATACTTATTGGCCCCAGGCCCTAAACGCCTCTTCGAAGGCGCGGGCGCCGGGCGTGCCCTTCTCGATGGCGAGAATGGCGCGCTTGCCGCTGGTATAGACCACCGGAATGTCGAACCAGTCGCGCTCCTTGAGGAGTTGCACGTTGCGCTGGACGTCGACATCGACCGCCGAAAGGCCGATCAGGAAATAGCCGTTGGTGACTTTCACCGCGAGGCCGGCGAGCGGCGCGCCGCGCGCCTGCTCGTTCTGCTTCATCAGCACGCCAGGCACGTTGCCGATGCCGCCTTCGGCGAAATCGGCCGGCAGCGTGAACATGATCTCGATGGTGTGGCTCGCCGGCAGCGCCTTGTCGGTGTTGCGGCGAAGCGACCAGGTCATGCGCAAGCGGCGCTCAGGGATCTCGACGTCGGCACGGATCGCGAGCTCGGGCGCGAGGCCCGGTCCCGGCGATACGGTTTCGGTGCGCCACAGCGCCGAGCCGACATAACGCTTGCCCTGCGGGTCGCTCGCGTCCTCGTCATAGAGCACGACCTTCTGCGCGACGGACGCGGCCGGCGCATTGGCGTTGCTGGGCGAAGTGTCGCCGCCGACGCGGTCGGCGATCTTCGGCCGGCCCGTGGGCTGCGCGGTTTCCGGCGGCTTCGGCGCCGGCGTCGTGCTGCGGAAGTTCGCGACCATCGACGTGATAGCGTTGCGCTGCCAGTAACCGGCGCCGGCGATGCCGCCGATCACCAATAGCAAAAGCAGGATCTTGACGATGCGGCCCCAATTGCGCGCCGGCCGCGTATAGGCGTCGTCGTCATCGTCGACCGGCGGCGGCGGTTGCCAGCCGGCCTTTGACGTATCGTCGTGACGGCCGCCGATTTCATGCGCGAGATCGTCGGCGCGTTCGCGCGCGTGCGTGTCGGGCAGATCGGGGGCAAGATCGGAAGCAAGATCGAGCGGCTCATGCGGCGGCTCGACAACGTATGGCGTGTCGGGCGCCGCCGGTTCGGGCGGCGGCGAATAAGACGCGAAATACGGCGCGGCCGGCGCTGGCTCGGATTCCGGCTCCGGCCCCGCGGGTTCGCTGGGCGTCAATGAAGTATGTTCGGAAGTCTGCTCGGAAGTCTGTTCGCCGGGCACCGCGTCATAGGCGGCGTGCGCGGAACGGTTGGCTTCGGCACTGGCGTCGCCGAGGCCTTGCGCCTCGGTCACGCTGCCGCGGAAATCGCGCAGGCCCTGGTCGCGCAGCGACGGCCGCTCCTCGGCCTCGAGCGTGTCGGAACGGCGCTTCGAGGCTTCCAGCTCGACCTTGCGGATCGAGTCTTCCAGCGCCAGGCGCTCGCGCGTGATGTCGGATTCCTCGAGCGGCGGATCGACGCCGCGCAGCTGATTGACCAATGCGCTGCGCGCACGCTCGTACAGCGCACGGCGATTCTCGCCGGTGTTCTTCTCGAGACCGCCGACGGCGCGGGCAATCAGGGGGTAATAATCAGCCATTTATGCTTCAACGGTATCCTGGATTCGTGTCTTTTTTGGCAGCTTTCACTTGAGCATGATCTTATCCGAAAACCGGTGCCCACTTTTCGGGATCATGCTCAGGTCTCGAACGGGTTGGTCATCAGAATCGTATCCTCGCGCTCGGGACTGGTCGATAACAAAGCCACCGGACACCCCACCAGTTCCTCGATTCGCCGGACGTATTTTATCGCCTGCGCCGGCAATTGCGCCCAGGAACGCGCCCGCGCTGTGGGTTCTTTCCAGCCGTCAATGGTCTCATAGATCGGCTCGACGCGGGCCTGGGCCAGTTCGCCGGCGGGCAAATAGTCGATCTCGCGGCCGTCCAGGCGATAGCCGGTGCAGACCTGGATCTGGTCGAATCCGTCGAGAATATCGAGCTTAGTCAGCGCCAGGCCGGAAATGCCGCTGGTCCGCACCGTCTGGCGCACCAGCACGGCGTCGAACCAGCCACAGCGCCGCGGCCGGCCGGTGACGGTGCCGAATTCGCGACCGCGCTCGCCCAGCGTCTTGCCGATGTCGTTCTTCTGCTCGGTCGGAAACGGCCCCTCGCCGACCCGCGTGGTGTAAGCCTTGCAGATGCCGAGCACGTAGCCGATCGCGTTCGGGCCCCTGCCGGAGCCGGTCGCGGCCTGCGCGGCGACCGTGTTCGACGAGGTGACGTACGGGTAAGTGCCGTGGTCGATGTCGAGCAGCGCGCCCTGCGCGCCTTCGAACAGAATGCGCTTGCCCTCGCGGCGCTTGCCGTCGAGCAGCAGCCAGACCGAATCCATATAGGGCAGAACCTTCGGCGCGACTCCGGCGAGATATTGGTAGATCGCGGCGCCGTCCAACTCGGGCAAGTTCATGCCGCGGCGCAGCGCGTTGTGATGTGTCAGCAGCCGCTCGATCTTGGCTGGCAGCGCCGGCAAGTCGGCAAGGTCCATGAAACGAATAGCGCGACGCCCGACTTTGTCTTCGTAAGCCGGGCCGATGCCGCGCTTGGTCGTGCCGATCTTGGCCGTGCCGGATTCGCGGATGGCGTCGAGTTCCTGATGCAGCGGCAAAATGAGGACGGCGTTCTCGGCGATGCGCAGATTGTCCGGCGTTACCGCGACGCCCTGCTTTGCGAGCGTGCCGATTTCGTTGAGCAGTGCCTGCGGGTCTATCACCACGCCGTTGCCGATCACCGACAATTTACCGCCGCGCACAACGCCCGACGGCAGCAACGATAATTTGTAGGTCTTGCCGTCGATGACCAGCGTGTGGCCGGCGTTATGGCCGCCCTGGAAGCGGACGACGATGTCGGCCTGCTCGGAGAGCCAGTCGACGATCTTGCCTTTGCCCTCGTCGCCCCACTGGGAGCCGACCACCACGACATTCGCCATAACGACTTGTTCCTGCGCCAGTTGCGGACTCTGGCGCCGGAGCGTCCGGGCAGGTCCACCTTCGGATAAAGGATGCGAGGGGCGGAGGCAAGGCAAACGCGTCCCCCGGAGGGCTCCGGGGGACGGCTGCAAGCGCTTGATTTTACGTTAGAAATGCAGCGGTTTGGCCGACTGCACCTGCGGCAGGGCGCGAACTTGGGCCAGCACCGCGTCCGGCAGTTCGCCATCGATCTCGATCAGCGCCACCGCCGAGCCGCCGGGCGCTTCGCGGCCGACGTGGAAGGTGGCGATGTTGATACCGGCCTCGCCCAAAGTCGACGAGAAGCGGCCGATGAAGCCCGGCTTGTCGAGGTTGGTGATGTAGACCATCGACGGCGCGAACTCGGCGTCCATACGGATGCCCTTGATGTTGACGATACGCGGACGGCCGTCGGCGAAGACGGTGCCGGACACCGAGCGGGTCTGGGTTTCCGTCACCACCGTGATCGTGATCAGGCTTTCAAAGTCGCCAGCCATTTCACGGGTGGTTTCCTCGACGACAATGCCGCGCTCCTTGGCGACAATCGACGCCGACACGACATTGGCGTCGCCGAGCATCGGCCGCAGCAGACCGGCGAGCGCAGCCGACGTCAGCGCCTTGGTTTTCATTTCGGCGACCGCGCCCTCGTAGGAAATCTGCACCTTGCTGATGCCGGTCTCGGTCAACTGGCCGGCGAAGGAACCGAGCTTCTCGGCCAGCGCGATGAAGGGCTTGAGCTTGGGCGCTTCCTCGGCGGTGATCGACGGGAAGTTGACCGCGTTGGAAATCGCGCCGCGCAAAAGGTATTCCGACATCTGCTCGGCGACCTGGAGCGCGACGTTTTCCTGCGCCTCCGTGGTCGCAGCACCAAGGTGCGGCGTCGACACGACGTTGGGATGGCCGAACAGCACGTTCTCGGTCGCGGGCTCGGTGACGAAGACGTCGAAGGCCGCGCCGGCCACCTTGTTGGCGTCGAGGGCTGCGCGCAGCGCCGCCTCGTCGACCAGGCCGCCCCGCGCGCAATTGATGATGCGCACCGAGGGCTTCATCTTGGCGAGGGCGGCGGCGTCGATGATGTTCTTGGTCTTATCCGTAAGAGGCGTGTGGAGAGTTATGAAATCGGCGCGCTTGAACAGGTCTTCGAGTTCGACCTTCTCGACACCGAGATCGACGGCGCGCTCCGGCGACAAAAACGGATCGAACGCGATCACCTTCATGCGCAGGCCAATGGCGCGGTCGGCGACGATCGAGCCGATATTGCCGCAGCCGATGATGCCGAGCGTCTTGGCGGTGATCTCGACGCCCATGAACTTGTTCTTTTCCCACTTGCCGGCCTGCGTGGAGCGGTCGGCCTCGGGGATTTGCCGCGCCAGCGCCAGCATCAGCGAGATGGCGTGCTCGGCCGTCGTGATGGAATTACCAAAGGGGGTGTTCATCACGATGATGCCGCGCGCGGTCGCTGCCGGAATGTCGACATTGTCGACGCCGATGCCGGCGCGGCCGATCACTTTCAGATTTTTCGCGTTGGCGAGAATCTTCGGCGTCACCTTGGTCGCCGAGCGAATGGCGAGGCCGTCGTAATTGCCGATGATCTCGGCGAGTTTGTCTTTGTCCTTGCCGAGATTGGGCTGAAAATCGACCTCGATGCCGCGGTCCTTGAATATCTGAACGGCGGCGGGCGACAGAGCGTCGGAGATGAGAACGCGGGGAGCGGCCATGATTTTGTTTCCTTCACCCTCCCCTGGCGGGGGCGGGTCGCCATCCGCTGCTTGGCGGGGTGGGGTGACATCGTCGCCAACCGCGACCGCCGTGTTTCATTTTTTCATAAGTTCACCCCACGCCGGCCCTGCGGGCCGACCCTCCCCCACCAGGGGTGGGTGAAGGAAACAAAATAATGGCCGCACCCCGCGTTCTCATCTCCGACGCTCTGTCGCCCGCCGCCGTTCAGATATTCAAGGACCGCGGCCACGAGGTCGATTTT
>JANMSZ010000500.1:0-1627 GCA_031389925.1 Hyphomicrobiales bacterium
CTTCAAGGACGACGTCAAGGAAGTCGCGTCCGGCATGGAATGCGGCATGGCCTTCGAGGACTACCAGGACATGCGCGCCGGCGACGTGATCGAATGCTACCGGGTGGAGACGATTCAACGCAGCCTGTGAGTCCAAATCTCACGGCTTCGGAATAGGTATTCTCCGCTCATTTCACCGTACAGCCTGGGCTTCAAAGCCCAGGTCATTATGTGCACCTTCATTGGAGAAGGGCACGGCCGGCCGGAATGTTTCCGGCCACGAATAATTTTGGAACGACATGACACGCAAAAAAGGCCATCGCGACAGCGGTACGCCCGGCGGCTCGCAGCGGCAGTTGCGCGTCGGCGAACTGGTGCGCCACGCGCTCGCCGACCTGCTGATGCGCGGCGAGGTGCATGACCCAGTGATCGAGGGCCACCTCATCACCATCCCGGAAGTGCGCATGACCGCCGACCTACGGCTGGCGACCGTCTACGTCATGCCGCTGGCCGGCCGCGACACCGACGAAGTGATCGCCGCCTTCGAGCGCAACAAGAAATTCCTGCGCGGCGAAGTCGCGCACCAGATCAATCTCAAATTCTCGCCCGATCTGCGCTTCCGCGTCGACGACCGGTTCGAAGAAGCGGCGCGCATCGACAAGTTGTTGCGCTCGCCGGAAGTGAAGCGCGACCTGAATAAAGACGAGCCGGACGATGAATAAGTTTCTCGAAACAATGTCCGCTCCGACCGAGGTTGAAGCCGAAGCGCCGGTCGAGACCGCAGCGCCTGCCATCGACGGCGCCTCGGTCGAATTGCCCGCCGGGTTCGCCCCGCGCGAAAAGAAAAAGCAGTTCAAACGCGACAAGCGCGACGTCCACGGCTGGCTGGTGCTCGACAAGCCGATCGGCATGACCTCGACCCACGCCGTCAGCGTCATCAAGCGCCTGTTCACCGCCAAGCGCGCCGGCCACGCCGGCACGCTCGATCCGCTGGCCTCCGGCTGCCTGCCGATCGCGCTGGGCGAAGCCACCAAAACCGTGCCTTTCGTCATGGACGGCCGGAAATTGTACCGATTCACCATCTGCTGGGGTGAGGAACGGGACACCGACGACACCGAAGGCAAGGCCATCGCCAATAGCGACCTGCGCCCCACCCCGGAGGCGATCTGGGCCCTGCTGCCGGCCTATATCGGCCTCATCCAGCAGGTGCCGCCGAAGTATTCCGCCATCAAAATCGAAGGCGAACGGGCCTATGACCTCGCCCGCGACGGCGAAACCGTCGAATTGGTGGCCAGACCGGTCCAAATCGACCGTTTGGAGCTGGTTGACGTCCCGGACGCCGACCACGCGATCCTGGAGGCCGAATGCGGCAAGGGGACCTATGTCCGCTCGCTCGCCCGCGATCTCGGCCGGGCTTTGGGCTGTTTCGGCCATGTCAGCGCCCTGCGGCGCACGGCCGTCGGGCCATTCATCGAAAAAACCATGATTTTACTGGAAGATCTGGAGGCGTTGTGCCAGAAAGCCGCGTCCGGTGAGGCTAGCCTCGCGGACGCCCTCATGCCCGTTGAGACCGCGCTGGACGACATCCCGGCGCTGGCCATCAGTCGGTCAGATGCGGCGAGGCTCACACGGGGCCAAGCCGTTTTGT
>JANMSZ010000530.1:0-2620 GCA_031389925.1 Hyphomicrobiales bacterium
GTCCTCAAGAAGCAGGGCGTCAAGAAAGGCGACCGCGTCACCATTTATCTGCCGATGATCCTGGAGGCGGCCTACGCCATCCTCGCTTGCGCGCGCATCGGCGCGGTGCATTCGGTGATCTTCGGCGGCTTCTCGCCGGACTCGATCGCCGGCCGCGTCGAGGATTGCCAGTCGACCATCATCGTGACGGCCGACGAAGGCGTCCGCGGCGGCCGCAAGATTCCGCTCAAAGCCAATGTCGATGCCGCCTGCGAGAAGGCGCCGGTCAAGAGCGTGATCGTCGTCAAGCACACCGGCGGCGCCGTGAACATGCAGGCCGGCCGCGACGTCTATTACGACGATATCGCCAAGACCGTGCCGGCCGACTGCCCGTGCGAGGAGATGAACGCGGAAGATCCGCTGTTCATCCTTTATACGTCGGGTTCAACGGGCAAGCCGAAGGGCGTGCTGCACACTACTGGCGGCTACATGGTCTACACGTCGATCACGCATCAATACGTGTTCGACTATCACGACGGCGACATCTACTGGTGCACCGCTGACGTCGGCTGGGTCACCGGCCACAGCTACATCCTCTACGGACCGCTCTCGAACGGCGCGATCTCGCTGATGTTTGAAGGCGTGCCGAACTACCCGACCAATTCGCGCTTCTGGGACGTGATCGACAAACACAAGGTCAACACCTTCTACACGGCGCCGACCGCGATCCGCGCGCTGATGCAGGCGGGCAACGATCCGGTGAAGAAGACGTCGCGCAAGAGCCTTCGCCTGCTCGGCTCGGTCGGCGAACCGATCAACCCGGAAGCGTGGGAGTGGTACTACCACGTCGTCGGCGACGGCCGCTGCCCAATCGTCGATACCTGGTGGCAGACCGAGACCGGCGGCGTTCTCATCACGCCGCTGCCGGGCGCGACCAGGCTCAAGCCCGGTTCGGCGACGCGGCCGTTCTTCGGCATCAAGCCGCAGATCGTCGACGCCGAAGGCAAACCGCTCGAAGGCGCGACGTCGGGCAACCTCTGCATCCTCGACTCGTGGCCCGGCCAGATGCGCACGGTCTATGGCGACCACGAACGCTTCGAGCAGACTTACTTCTCGACCTACAAGGGCAAGTATTTCACCGGCGACGGCTGCCGCCGCGACGAAGACGGCTATTACTGGATCACCGGGCGCGTCGACGACGTCATCAACGTCTCCGGTCATCGCCTCGGCACCGCCGAAGTCGAAAGCGCGCTGGTCGCGCATCCGAAAGTGTCGGAGGCCGCCGTCGTCGGCTATCCGCACGACATCAAGGGCCAGGGCATCTACGCTTACGTGACGCTGATGACCGGCGAAAAGCCGAGCGAGGAATTGCGCAAGGAGCTGGTCGGCTGGGTGCGCAAGGAAATCGGCCCGTTCGCTTCGCCGGACCTGATCCAGTTCTCGCCCGGCCTGCCGAAGACGCGCTCCGGCAAGATCATGCGCCGCATCCTGCGCAAGATCGCCGAGGACGAATACGGCAGCCTCGGCGACACCTCGACGCTGGCCGATCCGGCCGTCGTCGACGATCTGGTGAACAACCGGCAGAACAAGAAAGTGGCGAAGGCGGGGGCGTAATTCTTTTTTATCCCTCCCCTGAAAGGGGAGGGATTCGACACACCGCCGTATCCAAGGCCATGATCCATTGAACCTCGGTGCCGGGCCGGGCGACAAAGCTCTATCGTGCTCGCACAATGCTGCTCGTAGAGGGGGCCGGGCCACCCGGTTTTGGAATCATGAATTTGCTGACCCGCCGCAGCTTCGCGCTCGCCGGCATCGTCGTGCTCGCGCTATCCGCCGCGGCCTGCGGCGACAACGAGCCCGAGCAGCGCAAGGCCTTCATCGAATTCCTGCAGACGCGGATCATCGACAGACCGGGCGTCCGAGTGCCACGTTTGACCGACGAGGAAGTGAAAAATTTCGGGCCCTATGTCGGCCATTTCAACGTCATGCGCGGCTTTACCGACAATCCCGAGATGACGGGCCTCGCCAAACAGATGCAGGAAGTGACAAAGCGCGTCAGCATCACGTCCATTCAAGGCCTCGTCGACAACCGCGGCGCCTTGCGCTCGGTCAAGGACGACCTCGGCAAATTGACCGAAGCCATGAACCGCGAATTGGCGAAGAGCAACGCCGAACGCACGGCGCTCAAGCAGCCGGACGATCTCAAGGCGGTCTACGACAAGACTTTCGAAAAGAACGTGCTCGCCCCGGCGCGCGGCTTCAACGAAGTCGTCCCGATGGTTGTCGGCATTGCCGAAGCCGGGCTCAAGCTCGCCGACTTCATCGACGCCAATCGCAGCAAGGTGACGATGCAGGGCACGATGGTCAGCGGCAAGGATGCCAAGACGCAGCGGGAACTCGATATCTTGGTTAAAAATCTCACGTCGCAGGGGCCGAAATACCAGGACGCGCAGCGCCGCCTGCGCATCGTTCTGCAGGGAAGCTGATCGAACGCCCGCAAAGCAAGGCAAAGCCAGCCGTCGCTCAACCACTCCCGCTTTGTTCGATATTTACGCTAATAGGAGCTTTCGGCTGAGCTTTCGCGGCGCCGCATTACACTCGCACCCACTGACATTTTCGGGCGGGTGCGATGATTGTTCTT
>JANMSZ010000567.1:0-6668 GCA_031389925.1 Hyphomicrobiales bacterium
CGTCAAAAGCGGGGCCGCGCAATTGCGGCCCGCCGAATGACTCGAAGATGTTATAATGTTACAATATACAGGCGGACGAATTGAAGGACAGTGGAATGAACTCTAATCGCAACTCTCCGGCGCGGCTGCTGATCGCGGCGGTGTTCGCCGCCGGTCTGCTGCTGCCGGCTTCGGCCTTGGCGCAAACGCAGCCGGATTCGCCTGCCCCGGCAACGCCAGCCGCCGTTCAGCCTGCCCCGCCCGCGACGCCCGTGCCGCAAGCCGCTGTGCCGGCGCAGTCCGCCATCGCGCCGGCCCCCGACGCAATGCTGAAACTGCCGAAAGACTTGTCGCCCTGGGGCATGTTCATGGCGGCCGACATCGTCGTCAAAGCGGTGATGATCGGGCTTGTGTTCGCGTCGGTGCTGACCTGGACCATCTGGTTCGCCAAGGCGATCGAGCTGCTCGCCGCACGCCGCCGCTTGAACAGGGCGATCGAAGCGCTCGGCGCCGCGCGCACGTGGAGCGACGTGCGCGATCTGCAGGGCGGCACGGATGCGGCCTCGGCGCTGATCGGCGCCGCCGATACCGAATTGCGTCAGTCCGCCGACGCGCTGTCGCCGGACGGCGTGAAAGAGCGCATCGCCTCGCGGCTGGAGCGGCTTGAAGCCGCCGCCGGGCGGCAGATGATCCGCGGCACCGGAGTTCTCGCGACCATCGGCGCCACCGCGCCTTTCGTCGGCCTGTTCGGCACGGTGTGGGGCATTATGAACGCCTTCATCGGCATCTCGAAGTCGCACACCACCAATCTCGCCGTGGTGGCGCCCGGCATCGCCGAAGCGCTGCTCGCCACGGCGCTCGGCCTGGTCGCGGCGATCCCGGCGGTGGTCATGTACAACATGTTCTCGCGCTGGATTGCCGGCTATCGTGCGCTGCACGGCGACACGTCGGCGGAGATATTGCGCCTGATCAGCCGCGATCTCGATCGCGGCGCTTTCAATCGCCGCCGTGGCGTCGCGGCGGCCGAGTAGCACCATGAGCGTACGTCTCGACCACGGCGATGATGCGTTAAGCGAAGTCCACGAAATCAACGTCACGCCGTTCATCGACGTGATCCTCGTGCTGTTGATCATCTTCATGATCGCAGCGCCGCTCGCGACCGTTGATATCTCGGTCGATCTGCCGGCCGCCAATGCGGAGCGGACGCCGCGGCCGGAGAAGCCGCTGTTCTTGACGCTGAAATCGGACTTGAGCTTGACGCTCGACAATGACGGCATAAACCGCGCCGCGCTCGCGCCGGCGCTCGACAAGGCGACGTCGGGCGACAAGCAGCAGCGCCTGTTCCTGCGCGCCGACAAGGCCGTGCCGTATGGCGAGTTGATGACGCTGATGAATGAACTGCGCGGCGCAGGCTATTTGCATGTGGCCCTGGTCGGCCTGGAAGCCGAAAAGCCATGACCGCCACGCGCCCGCCATCGGTTTCGCGACGCTGGTCGGAGTCGGCGCGCTGGAGCGTCTGTTTTGCGCTCGCGCTGTGCTTTCATGTTGCCGGCGCCGTTGCGCTGGTGGCGAAATGGAACGAGGGTTCCGATCTCGTCGCAAACGCGCCGCTGATCATGATCGATCTCGCGCCGGTCGCCGTCGCGCCCGAGATCGTTCCCAACGACATGCCTCCGGAGCAGGTCGCGAGCCGGCCTGAAGAGCCGGAGCCAGAACCGGAAAAGCCGATCGAGAAAGCCGAACTGCCGCCCCCCGAGGCGGCAAAGCCGGACGTCGTGCTGCCGCCTCCGCCGCAAAAGGTCGAAAAGCCGGTCGAAAAAAAGCCCAAGAAAAAGAAAAGCATCGCCAGCGCACCGAGCGCGGCCCCGCAGCGCGCCGACCACGTGGCCGCACCGATGCCGGGCGCTGCGTCGCGCGACTCCGACGCGATGCCGAACTGGCGGTCGCAACTGGTGTCGCGGCTCGAACGCTACAAGCGCTATCCGTCCGAAGCCCAGTCGCGCGGCGAGACCGGCGTCGCTCAACTCGCCTTCTCGATCGATCGCAGCGGCGGCGTTCACAATGCGCGCATCGTGCGTAGTTCAGGTTCAAGCCTGCTCGATCGCGAAACGCTCGCGCTTGTCGAACGCGCGCAGCCGCTGCCGCCGCCACCACCGGAAGTTTCCGGTTCGCAGATCGCGGTCGTGGTGCCGATCCGCTACAACGTGCGCTAAGCACATCGCATTTAATTAAAATTTTAGCTTTAACCATATTGCGAAGCTATGCGGAACAAGTGCGCGCTATGACTTGCAGCAACTTGAATTAAACGGAAAGGATACGGGGGCTTGAGTTAACCACGCAGCGGCGCGCACCGCACACAAATGGCGCGAGGCTGTAAGAAACCACAGACGAAGCGAGTCCCGGCTGATGAGCCGGCAGGAATGGGAAACATGAAACGATCGATCTCAACCTTGGTCATTTGTGTTTTCGCGCTCGGCGTCGCTGCGCCGGCGCATGCAACCGGCGAAAAGCGCAACGAGCGATTCGCCAACACCGAACCGCTCGAGATCATGTCGCGCAGCCGCACCGATGCCGCCGACGCCGCGGCCCAGGTGCCCGGCGCCGCCGGCGTGCTGCTCGAAGCGCTCCGCTGGCGCGGCCGCACCGCCAAACAGCTTGGTCTGCCGACTCAGCTCTGGTGCGCCGACTTCATGAATTTCGTTCTGCACAAAGCCGGCGGCAAGGGCACCAAATCGCGCGCCGCCCGCTCGTTCCTCGATTTCGGCAAGAAGCTCGACGGCCCGCGCGTCGGCGCCATCGCCATCATGTACCGCAAGGGTCCCAATACCGGCCATGTCGGCGTCGTGCGCGGCACCGATGGCCAGGGCAACCCCATCGTGGTCTCAGGCAATCATGGCCCCACGGTGATGCAGTCGGTCTACAAAAAAGAAAAGGTCATGGCTTACGTCATGCCGCCCGATTACGTGCTCGAGGAAATGGCCGCCAGCGCCCGCGCCGCGGCGCTCAAGTAAGAATCCACTTTTACATTCCGATTTTTGGCCGTGATGAGTTAAAATTTCGTCGCGGCCAACATCATTTTTGCGCCCGGACGCAGCGCCCGCATTAACCCGCATTTATTAATGTGCCACGCGCAAAGCAGCCGCGCGGATTAATCTTAACCCGGGCAATTCTTTAAGCGGCGCGACTCTCGCCGCCGATTTCAATCTAACTTCCACTTCGGATTCAGAACCCTAGCTGGGTGCAGGCAACTGCGACTCGGCATGACGAGGTCGTATGAACTGGGGAACGCGACAATTCTGCATGTGCGTGACTGCAGCAGCTTTGCTGTCGTCGGTGGCGCATGCATTCGCGGGTCCGCAGCTCAAAACCTGCACGAACGATGAGAACTCCGCCGATGTGCGCATCGAAAGCTGCACCGCGGTCATCGATTATCAGCCAGCGAAGCCCAAGACGGACAAGAAAAAACACAAGGGCGACGCCGACCAAGAGGTCAGCAGCAAGGACAAGGCCGCCGCCTATTTCAGCCGCGGCAAGGCTTACCGCGCTAAGAACAACAGCGACCAGGCGCTTCGCGACTTCGACGAGGCGATCAAGCTCAATTCAAGCAACGCCGATGTCTACTTCAACCGCGGCCTGGCGTTCCGCGACCGTGGCGATTCCGAACGGGCCGCGCGTGACCTCGAGCAGACCATCAAACATGACAAGAAGAACATGGTGGCCGTCACTACGCTGAGCCACATCTATTACAGCAAGCGCGACTATGAGCGCGCCATCGCCACGCTGAACATCGCGATCAGCTTGAACCAGAACTCGGCGCTCGCCTTCTTCAATCGCGGCATGGCCTACCGCGCCAAGGGCGAGCCCGACCGCGCCATTCCCGACTACGACCGCGCCATCAAGCTCAATGGCAACGACGCCGTCGCCTATCACAGCCGCGGCCTCGCCTATCGCGACATCCGCGACTATGAACGTGCCATCCAGGATTTCGACCAAGCGATCAAGATCAATCACGAATACATCCTGGCGCTCAACGACCGCGGCATCGCCTATGCGGCGAAAGGCGCTGTCGATCGCGCCATCCAGGACTTCGACCAGGCCATCCTGCTCGATCCGCGCGACGGCTTTGCCTACAACAACCGTGGCCTGGCCTATCGCAACCGCGGCGAAGTCGATCGCGCCATAAAGGATTACGACCAGGCCATCCTGCTCAACGGCAATTATGTGCTGGCCTATTACAACCGCGGCAACGCCTTCTACGACAAGCGCGACTATGACCGAGCTATTCAGAACTACGACCAAGCCATCCGGCTGGATAGCGAGTATGCCCTCGCCTATTACGACCGCGGCGTGTCGTTCTTCCAGAAGCGGGATTACGACAAGGCGTTGCGCGACCTGACCCAGGCGATCAAGCTCGATCCCAAGGACTCGCTGTCGTACTATAATCGCGGCATCACCTACGCTGCCCGCGGCGAGGCGGACAAAGCCATCGCCGACTTCGATCACTCGATCAAGATCGAGCCGAAGAACGCGCTGGCCTTCTATAATCGTGGCCTGGCGTTGCGCGCCAAGGGCGACGACGAGCGCGCCATCGGCGACCTCAGCCAGGCCCTCAAGTTCGATGCGAAGAACGCATTGGCCTATTATCACCGTGGGCAGGCCTATCGCGGCCGCGGCGACAACGAGCGCGCGCTGGCCGATCTCGAACAATCGATCAAGCTCGATGGCGGCAACGCCCTGGCCTATTTCGAGCGTGGCAACGCGCTCTACGAGAAGCGCGACTATGACCGCGCCATCGCCGACCTCAACCAGGCGATCAACAACAAGCCGGACTACACCGCCGCCTTCAACGTCCGTGGTCTGGCCTATAACGCCAAGGGCGACAGCGATCGGGCTATTGCCGACTTCGACCAGGCGCTGCGCATCGACCCGAAATTCGCCCCTGCCTTGAGCAATCGTGGCGACATTTTCCAGAAGAAGCAGAACTACGACCGTGCCATTGCCGACTTCGACCAGGCCATCGCGGTCAATCCGAACTATGCCGGCGCCTATCTCAGCCGCGGGTTGGCTTACCAGGACAAGAAGGACTACGCCAACGCGGTCAACGATTTCACGAAGGCGATCAAGCTCGACGCAAAAAGCGCGGCGGCCTTCAATGCGCGCGGCTTCAGCTATCTCAGCCTGCGCGAGGACGACCGCGCCTTCCCGGATTTCGACCAGGCGATCAAGCTCAACCCGCAATTCGCCGCCGCCTATTACAACCGCGGGATGGCGCACTTCGAACGTCGTGAATTGGACGCGGCCATCGCCGATTTGAGCCAGGCGATGCGGATCGACCCGCGCGACGCGCTGGCGACCCACGGCCGTGGCGTCGCTTACCGGGAACGGCGCGATTTCGACCGCGCCATCGCCGATTTCGATCAGGCGCTGCGGCTGGACCCGAAATTCACGGCCGGCTACGTCGACCGCGGCAATGCCTATCAGCAGAAGGGTGACTACAACCTCGCCACCCGCGACTACGACCTCGCCATCAAGCTCGACCCCAAATATGCCGCGGCCTTCACCGAGCGCGGCAATACCTACGCAGCGCGCGGCATGATCGACCGCGCCTTGCAGGACTTCGAGCAGGCGATCAAGTTCAATCCGACCTATGCCGGCGTGTTCAATAGCCGCGCTATTCTATTCCAGCGCAAGGGCGACCTCACCCGGGCCATTGCCGACCTCGACCAGGCCATCAAGCTCGATCCCGGTTTCACGGCCGCGCTCAACAACCGTGGCAACATTTATCAGAACAAAGGCGATCTCGACCGCGCCATTGCCGACTACGACCGCGCCATCAAAGCCAACCCGCGCTACGACGTGGCGCTCAACAGCCGCGGTATGGCGTTCAAGGCCAGGGGTGAACTCGAACGGGCCGTCAAGGACTTCGACCAGGCGGTTTCGATCAATGCCGGCTTTGCCTTGGCATTGCTCAACCGCGGCGAGACGCTGGTAGCGCTCGGTATTCACGATCGAGCGCTCAAGGATCTCGACCAGGTCATCCGGCTCAATAACGGCAACGCCTCCGCATATAATTCGCGCGGCCTGGCGCTGACCAACATGCGCGACTACGACCGCGCACTCAACGACTTCAGCCAGGCGATCCGGCTCGATGGCAAGCAGGCCGCGGCCTACAACAATCGCGGCCTGGTCTATCGCGCCAAGGGCGACAACAACCGCGCCATCGAGGATTTCAGCCAGGCGACCAAAATCGACCCGAGCTATGCGATGGCCTTCAGCAATCGCGGCAACGCCTATTTCGACAAGCGCGACTACACGCGCGCCATCGACGACCTCAATCAGGCGATCAAGCTCAACCCCAGTTATGTGCGGTCCTATTACGATCGCGGCATCGCCTACGGCGCCAAGGGCGATACTGACGGGGCCATCAAGGACTTCGATCACGCCCTCAAGCTCGATCCGAAGAATGCCGTCGCCTTCAACAACCGCGGCCTCGCCTATCGCACCAAGGGCGACAGCGACCGCGCGGTCGCCGACTTCGCGGAGGCGATCAAGCTCAACGAAGGCTACGCCGGCGCCTACTACAACCGCGCCAACGCCTATTTCGACAAGAACGACTACGACCGCGCCATCGCCGACTTCACCCAGGCGATCAAGCTCGATGCCAAGGATTCCTTCGCCTATCACGACCG
>JANMSZ010000570.1:0-2320 GCA_031389925.1 Hyphomicrobiales bacterium
CAGCCGACCCAGCGCATCCGCTGGGTCAACATGCCCGAGCCGTCTGCCGCGCAATTGTCCGGCAAACTGTTGTTCGTCGACGATGCGCGGCCCGGCGCGCGGTCGTATCAGACGGAAAATTTCGCCGGAGTCGAGAGGGTCGCCGAACTCAAGCGCATGCGCGGGCCGCTCGTCGTTGAAACCTATGGGATCGATTTGCTCTGGGGCGCCAAGGGCAGCGTGCTCGACCGCTCGCCGCCGCCGGAGCTCAAGTAGGGGGCGTGGTTGGTTTCGTGCCCCGGACGCTGCGCAGCGCGAAGCGGTGCGCTGCTGATCCGGGGCCCATGCCTTTTCTGCGCGTGAGTGGGTCCCGGCTCTGCGGCGCAGCGTGAAGGACGCTGCACCGCGTCCGGGACACGGCATATTCGTTGCCGCAAGAAAATAATCCACCGAACCTGTCGGATCGGCCCATGCCCGAACGTCCTGTGTTCATGTCCACCCATGCGAGGTCATTGCCATGAGCAGTTCCACCCTGAAACCCGCCCCTGAGCTGGCGCGCGCCAGCGGCATGCGCTTTCCCAACGAGAGCGCTGAATACCGCCGCGCCCGCGAGGCGTTGCTGGCCGAGGAGATCGAGCTTCGCCGCCACATCGAGCGCGTCGCCGAGCAGCGCCGCGCGCTGCCGCCGGGCGGCGAAGTCAAAAACAATTATGCCTTCGAGGGCGAGAACGGCAAGGCGTCCTTTGCCGATCTGTTCGGGACCAAGGATTCACTGGTCGTCTACACCTACATGTACGGCCCGCAGCGTGAGCGGCCGTGTCCGATGTGCACGTCGCTGTTGTCAACCTGGGACGGCGAGGTGCCGGATATTGCGCAGCGCGTCGCGCTCGCGATCGTGGCGCGGTCGCCGATCGCGCGGCTGGTCGCCTTCAAGCGCGAACGTGGCTGGCAACACCTGCCGCTGTATTCCGATATCTCCGGCGAGTTCAGCCGCGACTATCACGGCCTGACAAAAGACGGCGGCGACGACGCAGCGTTCAACGTGTTCACGCGGCGAGATGGCACAATCAGGCATTTCTGGGGCGGCGAAATGAACGGCGCATCGTCCGATCCCGGACAGGATCCGCGCGGCGCGCCCGATCTGATGCCGCTATGGACCATTCTCGACGTGACGCCGGAAGGGCGCGGCACGGATTGGTATCCGAAACTGAATTATTGATGCGGAACTCGCAGGAAATCCCGCGCAAATACGGGGCCGCTTCATCGCATCGGCCTCGCATTTCTGCATGCCCAACATCCGCCGGCACTTAATCCGCATTTAACTAAAAGTCGCCTTAATGACGCTCCGCACCTCTGCGAAATGCTGCATCGAAAATCGTGATGCGGTGCTGCGAAGAGGAACTCAGTGGAAGTTGTCTGGATACGAGGCGAATGAGTTACAGTACGAGTGCGTCCAGGCAGTCAGCGGCCAAGAACCATCGGCGTTCATCCCGTAAAGCCAATGCTAACCATATTTTCGGCAGCGCCGCGGTCGCGTGCCTGGTGCTGGGCTGCGCCTGGACGGTTTACACCAACGTATTTGGCGCCAGCATTTATCCGACCCTGGCCGGCGGAAATTTCGATGCGCCGGTGATCCGGCAGAAGTCGTCGGTGGCGGCGCGGACCCCGCAAGCTATCGTCAACCATGCGTTTGCGACGCTGCCGGAACAGGCGCCGGTCATTGCCGCACCCGAAACCATCGCATCCGCCTCAACGCTGAGATTTGACGACCGCTTTGCCGCGGCGGCGCCGCAGGGCGTCGCGCCGAAGCCGCAAGCATCAATGATGCAACTGGCGTCGGCGTCGCCATCCGTCGAAGTAGCAAAACCGGCTGACATGCCGAAATTGCTCGAAGCCGCCAAACCGAAACAAGCTTCACCAGCGCCTGCGCAAGTTGCTGCCCTCACGCCGGCACCCGCGCCCGCCAAGGGCACCGGCGCTTCCGTCAAGGACATGGCGCAGCGCGCCAAGGCCGCGGTGATGTCGATCGCGTCCGGCGACAAGCCGAACATGGTCGAAAAACTGTGGGGCAAGGAGCCGGCATCCCGATCGTTGCTGTCCTACGCCTCCGCCGACGTCAGTGCGACCGGCAGCCTGCCGAAGCTGCAGAACCCGATGCTCGGGGGATCGGCGCCCTATGATCGCGAGACCGCGGTCTATGATATTGCGGCACGCAAGGTCTACCTGCCCGACGGCACCGTTCTGGAAGCGCATTCGGGGCTCGGTGCCAAGAAGGACGACGTGCGTTATGCGCATGTGCGGATGCAGGGCGTGACCCCGCCGCACATCTACGATCTCAAGC
>JANMSZ010000573.1:0-2724 GCA_031389925.1 Hyphomicrobiales bacterium
CTACGTCATTGGGGGCGCGCGCCCCGAAAGCGGCGGGTCGCACCAACCCGTCAAAGGGCGGCATGCACCACCGCCCTTGGCGCCTTATCGCAAGTCGGGTCTACCCTACTTGCGCATTAAGTATGCTGATCTCGGGTAAACCCGAGATCGGATGCTCCATTCCCTCTGGGAATCGGAAAAAGGGGACGACGGCCTACCCGGGGCCGATAAAGAACACGGGCGATGTCGCTTGCCCCCAGTTATCCGCACATTTAGGGCACACCGGCAGGCCGCGAGAGGTATTTGCAGCGATTCCGCGTTGCATCGCTGCCTGGTTTTTGGCTATATCCGCGCGCTTTCCCGGTCGGGGTGAAGCGCCCTCAAAGCGGCCATCCTCGACGCTCCTGTGCCGGCGGGAGCGTTTGTCCCGCCTGCCATATCAAAATCGAAGTTGAGGGCACCATGAATACATTGTGGATGATCGTCGGCTGTGGCGTGCTCGCCATCGTCTACGGCATTTGGGCGACACAGTCCGTTCTCGCGGCCGACCAAGGCACCGCGAGAATGCAAGAGATCGCGGCCGCGGTGCGCGAAGGCGCGCAGGCCTATCTCAAGCGCCAATACACCACCATCGCCATTGTCGGCGCGGTGATCCTTGTCATTCTCGGCTTCACGCTCGGCTGGCTCGTGGCGATCGGTTTCGCCGTCGGCGCCGTTCTGTCGGGCGCCACCGGCTTCATCGGCATGAATGTGTCGGTGCGCGCCAACGTCCGCGTCGCCCAAGCCGCGACCAAGACTTTGGCCGGCGGTCTGGAACTGGCCTTCAAGGCCGGCGCCATCACCGGCATGCTGGTCGCCGGTTTGGCGCTGCTCGGTGTGACACTCTACTTTGGCTTCCTGGTGTTCTCGCTGAAGTTCGCGCCGAATGACCGCACCGTCATCGACTCCATCGTCGCGCTCGGCTTCGGCGCCTCGCTGATCTCGATCTTCGCCCGTCTTGGCGGCGGCATCTTCACCAAAGGCGCCGACGTCGGCGGCGATCTCGTCGGCAAAGTCGAAGCCGGCATTCCCGAAGACGACCCGCGAAACCCTGCGACCATCGCCGACAACGTCGGCGACAATGTCGGCGATTGCGCCGGCATGGCCGCCGACTTGTTCGAAACCTACGCGGTGACCATCGTCGCGACGATGGTGCTGGCCTCGATCTTCTTCGTCGGCACGCCTGCGCTGATGAACATGATGATCTATCCGCTCGCCATCGGCGGCGCCTGCATCATCACCTCGATCATCGGCACCTTCTTCGTGCGTCTTGGCGCGAGCCAGTCGATCATGGGCGCGCTGTACAAGGGCTTTATCGCTTCGGCGGTGCTGTCGCTCGGCGCGATCTGGTTGGTCACCTATCAACTGGTCGGCTTCGGCGCGATCCCGGGCGTGGCCTTCACCGGGCAGGCTCTGTTCATCTGCGCTGTCGCGGGTCTGGTCGTCACCGGCCTGATCATCTGGGTCACCGAGTACTACACCGGCACGGACTTCCGCCCGGTGAAGTCGATCGCGGCCTCGTCGGTCACCGGTCACGGTACCAACGTCATCCAGGGTCTCGCGATCTCGATGGAATCGACCGCTCTACCGGCGATGATCATCATCGCGGGCATTCTGGTGTCCTACGCGCAAGCCGGTCTGTTCGGCATTGCGATTGCCGTCACCGCGATGCTGGCGCTGGCCGGCATGGTGGTTGCGCTCGACGCCTTCGGCCCCGTCACCGACAATGCCGGCGGCATTGCCGAAATGGCCGGTCTGCCGAAGGAAGTGCGCAAGGCGACCGACGCGCTCGACGCGGTCGGCAACACCACCAAGGCGATCACCAAAGGCTACGCCATCGGTTCGGCCGGCCTCGGCGCGCTGGTGTTGTTCGCGGCGTATAATCAGGACCTGTTGTTCTTCGCCAAGGATGCCAAGGCGCATCCGTACTTCCAGGGCGTGGTCCTCGATTTCTCGCTGACCAACCCCTACGTCGTCGTCGGTCTGCTGTTCGGCGGCATGTTGCCGTATCTGTTCGCGTCGATGGGCATGACCGCTGTCGGCCGCGCCGCCAGCGCGATCGTCGAGGAAGTGCGCCGTCAGTTCCGCGAGAGCCCCGGCATCATGAAGGGCACGACCAAGCCGGATTACGGCCGTGCGGTCGACATCCTGACCAAGGCCGCGATCAAGGAGATGATCGTGCCGTCGCTGCTGCCGGTGCTGTCGCCGATCGTCTGCTACTTCGGCATCTTCCTGGTGGCGGGCGGTGGAGCGGTCGGCAAGTCGGCTGGCTTCTCGGCGCTCGGCGCGATGCTCCTTGGCGTCATTGTCACCGGTCTGTTCGTCGCGATCTCGATGACCTCGGGCGGCGGCGCCTGGGACAACGCCAAGAAGTACATCGAAGACGGCCATTACGGCGGCAAGGGCTCCGACGCCCATAAGGCCGCGGTGACCGGCGACACCGTCGGCGATCCCTACAAGGACACGGCCGGCCCGGCAGTGAACCCGATGATCAAGATCACCAACATCGTGGCACTGCTGCTGCTGGCGATCCTGGCGCACTAGAACTTTGCGCAAGCGATAAATAAAAAAAAGGGCTCGCGCGTTGCGGGCCCTTTGCTTTTCGCTCTGAATTTTTTGCCGCGTTACTGCGTCATCATCTTCGGCGCGAAGCTCTTGAAGATGCCGCGCAGATAGCTCAGTTCGGCGCCGCCGGTCGCCGTGGTA
>JANMSZ010000580.1:0-3209 GCA_031389925.1 Hyphomicrobiales bacterium
GCCGCCGTTGGCGATATCGGGAGCGAGCTGCGCGGAGCGCTCGGTCAGCTTCTTCAAGGCGCGGTCGAGTACGGCGCGGTCGGTGGCGTCGAGCGTGTCCATCAGTTGATGCACGAAATCCTGCGCGATCGGCGTAAGTTCGCTGTAGATCTCCCGTCCGGCAGGCGCCAATGACAAGAATGCCTCGCGCAGATCCTCGCGGTTGGTGCGCCGCGTCACCAGCTTGCGGCGCTCAAGTAAAGCGACCGCGCGCGAGACCTTGGTCTTGTGCATATGGCTGTAAGCGCCGACGGCTTTCGCCGTCATCATGCCGTGCTGGCCCAGGGTGACCAGCACGCGCCATTCCGGAACGCCGATCTTGTAGCGATCGGCATAGATGCGCGACAGCGCGGCTGACACCAGACTGGCGCAGACGTTCAGCCGATGCGGCAAAAATTCTTCGAGCTTGAGCGCGGCCTGATCGGCCTGGGCCGATGGGCCAGGCGCCCGTTGAGCACTCTCTTCGGTCATAGCTATCGCTGCCGCGTTCCCCGGCGCCGGGCAGACCCTTAATCGGGCGGATCCGCCTTCAAGCGCGTAAGGGACTTTGGCCGAAGTTACGACCGGACGCAACCAGTTTGGAAATATTCTAAGCTAGGGAATAAACAGGGATTTTTAGGCCGGGACCGCTGCTGCGAGGCGAGGGCCGTCCGGGCTGTGACCTAGCGGTTGCAGACGATGGCGACGAAATCGTCGCATTTGGGGCCTTTGCAGCCGCCCGAGCCGCCATTCGGAATGGCGCCGGTGATATCGTCGCGATCGACCTTGCTGTAGCTCGCGGCTTCGGCGAATTCACGCGATTTGCAATAGGAGTTGGCCGCCGCCGCGCCGCATTTGGCGCCGGTCGCCAGGCAGCGGTCGATGCCATAGCCGTCGGCGTCGTTGGCGATGATGAACATCTTCCGCTCCGCCTGCGCGGAACTGACGAAGCCAAAACAAAGAACGGCGGCGAGACTGACCAGAACTGTGCGCATGATACCCCCAACCCGACCCCATGCGCCTGGCATGGCGCCGGCAGGTAAAATGCGTGCAATTCCTTAATGCTGAATGAAGCGTTACGCTTGGTATCGGCGACCGGCTGCTAAGTCCCCCATCCGCCTGGGTTTTATGGGTTTCGGCTGGGTCTTGACGGAATCTGCCCAACCCAGCATTGTGCCGCACATGCACGGCCTGACCCACATCTGCGGCATTCGCCGCGAGATTATTAGCTAGCGCACCAGCTGGCTGCGGCCGTCTTTTCTCCAGTTCGAGAGTTCAGGGACGCCCGGCCAGCGAGCCGATGGATGTCTTTGTTATGGAGCTCAAGCTCTACGATACGCTGACGCGCGAGAAGCGGGTGTTTACGCCGATCGATAAGTCGCGCGTGCGGATGTATGTGTGCGGGCCGACCGTCTACGACTTCGCCCATATCGGCAATGCGCGGCCGGTGATCGTGTTCGACGTGCTGTTCCGGCTGCTGCGCCATCTCTATGGCGACAGCCAGGTTACTTACGTGCGCAACATCACCGACGTCGACGACAAGATCAACGCGCGCGCCGCCCGCGACTTTCCCGGATTGCCGCTGAACGAGGCGATCCGCAAGGTCACTGAAAAGACCGAGCAGCAGTTTCATGCCGACGTCGATGCGCTGGGCTGTCTTCGCCCGACCGTCGAGCCGCGCGCCACAGATTTCGTGCTGCCGCGTGCCGACGGAAAAGTCGACATGGTGACACTGATCAAACAACTGATCGCGCGCCGCCATGCCTATGAAGCCGGCGGCGAGGTGCTGTTCGACACCGCCTCAATGCCGGACTACGGCGCGCTATCCGGACGCAATCTTGAGGACCAACTGCACGGTGCCCGCGTCGCCGTGGACACGCACAAGAAGCACCCGAACGATTTTGTGTTGTGGAAGCTGTCCTCGCCCGAAGAGCCCGGCTGGGACAGCCCATGGGGCAGGGGACGTCCAGGCTGGCATATCGAATGCTCGGCGATGAGTGCGGCCTATCTTGGCGAGGTGTTCGACATCCACGGTGGCGGTCTCGACCTGATCTTCCCACACCACGAAAACGAAATCGCTCAATCTCGCTGTGTCCATGGCACGCAGGTGATGGCGAATTTCTGGATGCACAACGGGTTCTTGCAGGTCGAAGGCGAGAAGATGAGCAAGAGTGTCGGGAATTTCGTGACGATCGACGAGCTTCTGAGTAGCTCGAAATTTGGCGGACGGTCATGGGGAGGCCCCACGCTTCGCCTTGCAATGTTGCGGACGCACTATCGTCAGCCAATCGATTGGACGGTGCGGGGGTTAGAGGAATCTGAACAGACTTTGCGAAACTGGGTAAACGTCTTGGATCGGCATCAAACATCATTCAGTTCAGATGAGGTACCCCAGCCGAATTTCATGAACGCGATTGCCGACGACCTAAACACTCCTATGGCTTTGGGAGAAATGCACAAGCTTGCGGAAAGTGCGCGGAAGGGTGAGTTCAAAGCGGCGCAAGCTTTACATCAAGCAGGAAAATTTCTGGGCGTGTTTTCTAACGCGCTTATGTCTTGGAAGAATTTCGCCGCAGTCGGCCGTGCGGCCGGTGAATTGATGCCAAAAGATTTTAGAGACTCGGTCAATGAGTTGATCGAGGCGCGTGCTGCTGCCCGCAAAGCTAAAGACTTCAAAGAATCCGACCGTATCCGCGACGAACTCGCCGCCATGGGCGTTGTGTTGAAGGACTCCAAAGACGGCACCACCTGGGAGGTCGCGCGATGAATGTAGTCGCGCGTACTTCTTCTTTTCCCTCTCCCCTGGCGGGAGAGGGTGCCGACCGAACGCGAAGCGTGAGCGAGGCGGGTGAGGGGTCCGGACTCTCGTTACGCACCGACCCCTCACCCGGTCGCTCGCTGCGCTCGCGTCCACCCTCTCCCGCAAGGGGAGAGGGGAAGAAAGCGAGCACGCGATGAGCGACATGGTCAGCGGCGGATGCCAATGCGGCGCAATTCGGTTTCGGGCGTCGAAGTTCGGCCGCGCGTCGATCTGCCATTGCCGCATGTGTCAGAAAGCCTTCGGCGGCTTCTTCGGCGCCCTGGTGACCGCGCATGATCTCGAATGGACGCGCGGCGCGCCGAAGCGCTTTGCCAGCTCCAACAAAGTGCGGCGCGGATTTTGCGGCGATTGCGGCACGCCGCTGACGTAT
>JANMSZ010000561.1:0-2539 GCA_031389925.1 Hyphomicrobiales bacterium
GATGCGAGTGCGCCGATGTCCTCGTCGCTGAGACGGCTCGCGATATTCTGCATCACCGGATTGGGCAACGACTTGGCGCGATAAGCCCTGATGACCTGGTTCAGATGCGCCTCGCTCAATCCGAATATGTCGGGAATGGTACTCGTCGCGGTCGCCGAGCGGTGACAGGTCATGCATTCATTGGCGAGATAGCGGCCCAACTCGACATCGGCTGAATGCGCACCGGTTGCGGTGGCCGACACGGCCAACGCCGCCCAATATCCGCGCCGGATCAAGCCGATAATTGGCGCTGCCTTATAGCCCATAGTCCGCGCGGGTCGTCCCGCTCCCTCCAGCGGCAATCGTTGCACGAAGGATGGCGCTGCCGCTTGTCGAATTTATACCGTGTCGCCGACAAATTGTCGCAGCGATAGATCTTCTAGTCAGCCCCGCGGCGCTGGGATTTTTCGTCCTCCGGCGTCACATCGACAGCACGCGCTCTCCCGGTGACCCTCACCGGCGGCCCGCAGTCTTTCATACAGGGTTTGGCGTTCCAGAACGTCTTTTCGGTCTTTTGACGGTCGTCGTCGTAGAAGCCGCCTTGGTTCGGCATCTTGACTTGTGCCCAGGTGTCCTTCGACAGCACAAACTTGTCATCGACGATGTCGTTGAGGTTCAGCACATAGGCGGTGACGGCGTAGAGCTCGTCATTGCTGAGCGATTGCGCGTCGCCGAACGGCATCGCGCGGCGGATGTAGTCGAACACGCTCGACAGATACGGATAATACGAGCCGACGGTTTTCACTGGATCGTTGGACGCCAGCGTGTTCTTGCCTTGCGCGAGTTGCGGCCAGCGCCCGGCGCTTTCGCCGAACTCGCCGTGGCAGGCGGCGCATTTCTCCACATAGATTTTCTCGCCGGCCTTCACCGAACCTTTGCCCGGCGGCGCGCCCTGCCCGTCGGGGCGCACGTCGATGTCCCAGCCGGCGATCTGTTCGGACGTCGCGACTTGGCCGATGCCGTAATGGCGCGGCTTGGTCTGCGCCAGCGTTGGCGTGGCAATCAGCGCAAACAGGAGAGCAAGGCTAACCCACCTCGACATTCTCGACCTCCCCGCTGGCCTTGAGCGCCCAGGTCTGAATGCCGTTGTTGTGATAGATCGAATTGACGCCGCGGATTTTGCGCAAGTCAGCCTTCGACGGCTGCACATAGCCGGTCTCATCCATCGCGCGTGATTGCAGCAGTAGCTCCTCGCCGTTCCAGTCGAATTCGGCGTAAAAACGCACGCAGGCCTTGTCGAAGTTCGGACCATCGATGCGGGCGCTGCGCCAGTTGCGGCCGCCATCGAGCGAAACGTCGACGCGCTTGATCTTGCCGCGGCCCGACCAAGCCAGCCCGGAAATGACCGTGAAACCTTTGCTTTTCACCGGCGCCTGCGGCGATGGCGACGTAATGACCGACTTGGCGTCCATTTCGAAGGTGAACTTGCGCGCCTTGCCGTTCTCCAGCAGGTCGGTGTACTTGGCGGTTTCCTCGCGGGTGTACCAAGGCTGATCGCCGACCTTGATGCGGCGCAACCACTTGATCCAGACATTGCCTTCCCATCCGGGAACGACAAGGCGCACCGGATAGCCCTGCTCCGGCCGCAGCATCTCGCCGTTCATGCGATAGGCGACGATGCAATCGTCGAGCGCCTTATGCATGGGGATCGAGCGGTTCATCGCCGCGGCGTCGCCGCCTTCGACCATCAGCCACTTCGCATTCGGCTTGAGGCCGGCCTGCTCGAGCAGCAGCTTCAACGGCACGCCGGTGTACTGCACGCAATGCACCATGCCGTGGGTGTATTGGCAGCCATTGAGCTGGGCGCCGCGCCACTCCATGCCGGAATTGGCGGCGCATTCGAGGAAGTGAATGCGGTTGACGCGCGGCAGGCGCTTGAGGTCTTCGAGCGTGAAGATCAGCGGCTTATTCACGAGCCCATGCAGAATAAGCCGGTAATCGTTCGGATCAATCTCCGCTATGCCGGAATGATGCCGCTCGAAGCACAGGCCGTTCGGCGTGATGATGCCATCGAGCTCATGCAGCGGCGTGAAGCTGACCGAGGACTCGCGGCTAGCGGTGAGCCACGACACGTCGCGGCGGATAACGTCCTTCTCGAATTTCGACGGCGTGCCGTAAGGCCGTGCGACGACGCCGTCGCCAAGTTGCCTGGTCCAGTCCGCGACATTCGGCGGCAGGTTCTTTTCATTGGCCGCGAGCGCAGGCGGCGTCGCCGCGCCGGCAACAAGTCCGGCAGCACCGGCCAGGAAACGGCGGCGCGAGGCGCGTGTCGCGGCCTGTTTGGGGTCGTCGGTCGGCTCGGTCATCGGCTACTGCCCTTTAGCGTTCCTTGCGGATCGCCTCGCCGGAGGCTTTTATCACATTCTCATTTATGAATGTAATGGGAATCTGTGTTTAGACACCGGAAATTTTGACGCTGCTGTTGGGCGCGATACGCACGGTCTTCTCGGCCGCAACGTAGCGCTCGACCAGATCCCAGACTGCGGACCTTCGGTCCCCT